>JBDRQZ010000033.1:0-2286 GCA_043826025.1 bacterium
AAACCGGAGTCGATTTCATCTCACTGGGCCGAATCACCCACAGCGCTCCCGCGCTCGATCTCTCGCTGACAATTGAACTAGTCACGGAGTAGCTCTTGCCCGACAGACTCTCCGATCTGCAGGCCAAGCTGCTTGAAATCCTGCGCCAGAACGGCCGCGCTTTCGTGTCGGCTGCGGTGCTGGCGCAGCTTGTCGATCTGCCGGCGGCTGATCTGCCTGCTCAATGCGCCGAACTGGAGGAACTTGGTTGCCCCCTTGAACGGGACAATAGTGGCGCGATTCGTTTGGCAAACGCCGACCCCTTGCTGGCTGCCGAAATCGAGTATCGTCTGAAAACCGAGAAGCTGGGCCGGGTGCTGCACCAGTATGGCGATATCGGCTCCACCAATATCAGAGCCGCCGAACTCGCCGAATCGGGCGCTCCGGAAGGCACGCTCGTGCTGGCCGACCGGCAGTTGCATGGCAAGGGTCGCCTCAGCCGCAACTGGCACTCACCCTCGGGGGTGGGAATCTATCAGTCGTTAGTGCTGCGTCCAAAAATGTCGGCTGCTGCTGCCTCGGGTATCTCGCTGGTGGCGGCGCTGGCTCTGGTCGAGACCATTGAGAACCTCTATTCACTGCAGGCCTCGATCAAGTGGCCGAATGACATCCTGCTCGACGGTCGCAAACTGGCAGGAATCCTCACTGAACTGACCAGCGATGGCGACAGAGTCCGGCATATCATCCTCGGAATCGGGATCAACTGCAACCAGACTAAGTTTCCGGCAGAGATCGCCGGCCTGGCGACCTCACTGCGGTTGGCTCTGGGTCACGCGATTGTCCGGGTCGAACTGCTCTGTGGATTCCTGCATACGTTTGAGAACCTGTATCAGCAAATGCAGCAGGCCGGACTGATCGCGCTACTCCCGCAGATTAAGGCTCATTCAGCCGTTCTGGGTAAACGGATCAGCTTCCGCTCTCAGGCTCAGGCCAGAAGCGGTATCGCGGTCGATATCGATCCCTCGGGTATGCTGATCGTGGAATCCGGGGGTGCGCAAATCACCCTTGCCGCCGGTGAGATCACACTGGAGGATAACTACTGATGCCGCGCGGTTCTTTCACTCGCAATCTGCTTTTCGCGCTGATCGCGCTGCTCCTGTTGTTCGCGGTGCTTGAGGTTGTGCTGCGGCTGGCGGTGACGGTTTCCTCCGGTTATCTGGAGCAGCGCGAAGAACTCACCTATCAGTTCAAACTCTGGCAGATGCAGCTTTTTGACTCCTTCATGGGGATGCACCAAAGCGACCCAGAGTTGTTCTGGCGGCTCGAACCAAACTACCACTCCGAGCTTTTGAACACCAACAGCGCTGGATTTTTCGGCCCCGAGATTGGCCCCAAACGGCCGGGCGAGTATCGCATTCTCTTCCTGGGCGATTCCACGCCGCTGGGGATCGGTCTGGCCGACTGGCGGCAGTCGTTTGTTTTTCAACTGGAGAAATTGCTGCAGGACTCGCTGCCGGACCGCAAAATTCTGGTGATCAATGCCGCGACCGCTGGTTACTCAAGCTGGCAATGCCGGCGGCTGCTGGAACTGCGCGGCGAAGAACTTCAGCCCGATCTGGTGGTAACCTATTTCGGCAATAATGATCCCTCAATCAATGGCGCCCTCTCCGACCGGCAGCTCTCGGAACTGACCTCCAGCTATGCCGGTCTCAAACGGCTGCTGGGCAAGAGCTATATCTACCGACTACTGCGCAATCTCTGGTTCGGTCTACATGCAAGCGAGAGTGACAGGCAACTGGTACCGCGAGTGAGCGCCGCTGAATTTACCGACAATCTGCGAGCGATCAAGAGCTGGTGCGACTCACACGGCGTTGGCTGCGCTTTCTGCACCGTCCCGACACCGCTTCTCTGGCCGCCCGGAATTCAGTTCAAGCCTTTCAGCGGCGGCCAGGACAGCGAGGGGCGGTTGGTAATGGCTGATGACTTACGGGCAAAGCTGGGCTCGCAGTGGGCGCTGATTCTCGACACGCTCCTGCTACCGGGTCGCGATGATATCTGGACCAGCCATGTCTACGCTCAGGCCTACGAAGAGCAGGGCGACCCGGTGATCGCCGAACGCTTCTACCGGCAGAAGCTCGACATTGATCCACAGAACAGCCAGTATCTGAACAATCTCGCGGTGCTCGATTGGCAAAGAGGCGGTTCGGCAGCGCCGCTTCTGGAACATGCCTGGCTGCTGGATTCGCTCAATCCAACGATCAACTACAACCTGGGAGTGTCGCTGTTCTACACTCAGCCGGATAGCTC
>JBDRQZ010000034.1:0-9548 GCA_043826025.1 bacterium
ATGAGGCATGCTGGATCGAAACCAGCACCGTATCATCGCGGAGTGCGTCCCTCAATACTTCAGACTGCAACAATCCATTCTCATCTACTGGCAGCAGAGTCAGCTCATAGCCGCGCGTCGCCAGTTTGCGGCAGAGGTTAATCACCGAGTAGTGCTCGATCTCGGAGATAATCAGATGCTTGCCCTTGTCGGGATTAGCCTCCAGATAGCCGCGAATCGCCAGATTGTTGGCCTCCGTGGCGCCGGAGGTAAAAATGATCTCTTCCGGCTGCGCGCCGATCAGCTTCGCGACCGTCGCGCGCGACTCATCGAGCGCCTGATTAGCCGGCACACCTTTGGAGTGCATGTGTGAGGAAGGGTTGCCGAACTCCTCGCTGAAATAGGGCAGCATCGCCTCCAGCACGCGCGGATCGACCGGAGTGGTGGCGGCATGATCGAAATAGATATCAGGTCTGTCGTTCATCTTCAACTCCCCGGCCAAATTAGGCGCGAGCGCTCAGCCTGCCAAGCGGTTTCTCCCCGCCCCCAGACGATTTGTCACCGCACGGGTGACCCGATTAGCTGCCTCAGCCACCATGACAGTGGCCGCAGGCCATGATATTGGAGGTCACCAGATCGACATCGAGTTGCGCCCGCAACAGCGTACTCTCGGCATCATACTCGACTCCGATAATCGCACAGGGAGAATCCGGTCCGCCCGGCGAGATCCCCGTCCAGACCTGCAGCGCCGCCTGGATTGCGAAGAGGTGTTTGAAGTTAAGGAAGGAGCGCCCGGCCTCCTGCTCCTGCCTTGTCTCGCCATGCAGAATCGCGGGATTCAGTTCCAGCAGCTCGGAGACATTGAGTCCAACCAGCCGCTCCTGCAGCAACTCATCCCTGCCTACATCCTTACCGCAGGTCTGCTTGAAAAACTCATAGCGTTCGAGACACTGTCGGTCATCCAGTTGGACTTCAATAATCTCTGTCACATTCCCACAGGGCATAACATCCTCAAGCCAATGGCTTTGTCATCTCTCAACCTGATACGCAGATCAAGGCCTCAAATAACAGAAAAGCGGCTGGTCTTGTCAATTCCGCCGGAGCACACAGATCCGAAAAGACAGCCACTTGCCTGTTGACTCTGGCTGCATTCTCGATAATCTTGGTCTGTGATGCCCAGCAAATTGAAGATCGCGCTCGCCGGGAGTTCCGGTCTGATCGGCTCTACCCTGGTAGATCATTTCGCGAATTCCGGTCACGACCTGACATTGCTGCTACGCCGGCCGCCGCCAGAGCCGCTGCCACACCGCTATCTGCTCTGGCGACCGGGTGATAGCATGCTGGAATCGGCGGCGCTGGATGGTCACGACATAGTCATTAATCTCGGGGGTGTCAATCTGGCTGCAGGTCGCTGGTCGCAAAGCCGCAAAGAGTTGCTGCGCAATAGTCGGATCGACAGCACGCAACTGCTGGCAAACAGCATCGCCAGCCTGGAGAGACCACCGCAGCTCTTCATCTCTGCTTCGGCAGTTGGCATCTATGGAAATCGTCCACCGCAGGAGGAAATCACCGAGTCGACAAGACCGGGTGAGGGATTTCTAGCCGACCTTTGTCGCGACTGGGAAGCTGCCTGCCAACCGGCTGTCGATGCCGGCATCCGGACCATCAACTTGAGATTCGGAGTGGTGCTGTCGACGCGCGGTGGTGCGCTGGCCAAGCTGCTGCCATTTTTCCGGATCGGTTTGGGCGGCAGGTCGGGCAGCGGCCGTCAGATGATGAGTTGGATCGCGCTGGCCGAGATTCGCTCTCTGGTCGATCACCTCATTAAGACTGACTCGCTGCACGGACCCGTGAATGCTGTCAGCCCTAATCCCATCTCCAATCGAGAATTCACGAAAATCCTCGCGAACTTACTCAGGAGACCGGCCCTCTTCTTCCAGCCTGCCTGGCTGCTGAAGTTGTTGTTTGGTCAGATGGCGGAGGAGACTATTCTCGCCGGGGCAAGAGTAATGCCCGAGAAGCTAACCAATTCTGGTTATCAGTTTCGCACTCCGGACCTGCGCGAGGCACTGGAGAGCGTTCTTCAAGAGTAGCGCTACTTGATGCTGATGTCCGCCGAGCCAAGTCCGACATCGAGCTGAAGCGTCAACTTGCCGGTGGCTGTCTCGTAATTTTCGGTCTCGTAGACGTCCTCATCAACACGGTCGAAATGACGTCGCGGCAGGTCGATTGAACTGAGCCAGTTATCCTCCGCCTCAATCCGCACGCCGATATCCTCGGGTAGGATGATCTCAATTGACCCCAGACCGACGGAGATCTCCGCCGAGGCCTCGAAATCGAATTCTCCGGTAAAATCGAGCGTGAAACTACCAACCCCACCGTCGAAGTCGAGATGCTCGAACTTACAATTGCCCAGCCCCCGCATCTCCAGATCGCAAGCGCCGGCATCGACCCGAAACATCTCCAGCACCTGGCGATTCGGCTCCGAGAAGTTGATCCGCGTATCCGCCGCACCGACATCAAGGTCAAATTCACGCAAAGCCAGACCTCCCAACTCCAGCTCCGCGTCGGCGGCACCGATATCGACAATCAGATCGATCGGAACGTCGGGGCTCAGCGTGAACTCCCAGTTGTTCTCAGTGTCGTCATCCCAATCGAGGTTTTTGTGATGACGGCTCTCCAGCGCGAAAAGCAGATTGCCGCGACCGTTGCGCTCCTGAAAATCCAGCTTGTAATCGAAGCGCTCCTCGTCGTAAAGCCCCTCAACCTTGGCGAAGACGCCGGGATCAAGTTCACCCGGATGCAGCTCATATTCGCCGATCGCGAAATCAAGTTCGACTTCGACCGATTTCAGGTTCGCGCCGACGAAAGACTCATCGACCTCGCGACTGACCCCCGCCAGCGCGATCAGGGAGAGCAGCATGACACCGCCGCAAATCAGCAACAATTTTCGCATGACCGACTCCAATCCTGAGTTGTCCTCAAGCCCGCTGACTGTCACCACCGACCTTGACCGAGACATGCACCGCCTTGGCGCCACGGTCAGTATGCGTGCGCGTCCCAAAGCGGGTCAGCGTCACGGCGCCGAGGGAGGTGGTGAAGACAATCACGAAAACCAGCGAGGAGATGATGAGGAAGATTATCGAAAGTACCGAGATATTGACTAACTCAAACAGGAAGAGCGCAATGAATGGCGACTGCAGGATCAGGAAACCGGTCACGGTTCGGGTCAGCCGTCCCTCGGTCTGCCCCTCGCGGCTACCGCCTACTAAGTCGGAAACGAAGAGGCAGAACGCCGCCAGCCCCAGGAATCCACCACCGACCAACGCCAGCGGCAGACCAAGAATCGCCACCGGAATACCGATGACGGTAATCAACAGCAGAATCAGCGCCGGAATCAGCAGGATCAGCACCAGGAACCCGACCAGCAGGGCCTTGAAGATATTCTCATGCATAACCTGCTTGACCCGGTCGGTGGGTGTACGAAACACGCTGGAGACAAAGGCAACGACACCCATCTGCAGCAGGATCAGAACCAGCATGACCAGCGCCCCCGAGGAGCCCTGTTCCAGTTGCCAGCCCTGATCCACAATGCTGGAGTAATCGTTCTCCCGCACGTCGCCCCAGACATCTGCGCCCTGATCGACAATTACCGCACGGCCGATCACATCGCCGCGAATTACCGCTGAACGATAGATCCGCACCTTGCCGGTCGCGGTCACCGAGCCACCGACCTTGCCACGCACGCTGACATCGCCGAAGACCACTACGTTGCCGACCACGCACTCGTCCTCATCGATGACTGTCGAGCCGCCCATCCTCATAATCTCATCGTGGATCTGCTGACAGTCGGAAAACTCGTCGATCAATTCGTCATCGAGTGATGACGTGCCGGCACCACCGCCGTCGGCCTCGCCGGCGCTGGCCAGCGGAATCTCGGTCACCTCGCCCAGGCTATCGGTCAGCAGAATGCCTCGGTCATCGATTGAGATCTCATAATACACCGTCCCCTGGTATTCAGGTTTGCGGTAGTCGTTGGCCCGGGCGGAAGCCGCCAGCGCCAGCAGCGCGACGATTATGGTGACCGATTTCTGCATGCTAACTCTCAAATTCGACTAGAAACTCACAAGCGAGATGTCGCCCGAACTGGAGGAGAGCTCCAGTCGCGGTCCGTTCGCACCGATCCGTCCCTCGACTTTACGTTTCCCGTAGCGACTCGCCTCAAACACCAACTCAGATTCTATCGTGCCGGAGTTGGTTTCAAGCTTTATCTCGCCCTCCATCTCCGCCGGCACCTCGAAAGTGATATCGCCGGAGATCGTCTCTACCTCAAAACGCTCACCGTTGCGAACCTGCGAGCGAATTCGCACATCGCCGGATGAACTGGAGACGAACAGCGCCCCCTCCTCCTGGCTGACATAGATGTCGCCGGAAGTCGTCTTGATGTCGATATCGCCAGAGCAATCCTCGACGCGCAGGTCCCCTGATGTCTTGGTGATGTTGAGGTTACCGACAACCCAGTAGACCTCGCTGTCGCCTGAGGTCGAGCGCAACTCGACCTCGCCTTTGACATCGTCCAGGAGGATGTCCGCCGATGTCGAACTGAGATCGACAAAGCCCTCGATGCCCCTCATACTTATGTCGCCGGAAGTGTTCTTGATTGAACAATCGCCGGTGTGATCGGCGACTTCGAGATCGCCGGAGGTCGCCTCGATGCGCAGGCTTCCGGTTATGCCGCGAACCGAGACATCGCCGGAAACTGAGTGCAGATCAAGCTTGGCCGCTTCCGGCAATTCAATGTGATAGTGCACCGTGCCAAAAGAGCCTTTGCGCAAATCGAACAGCTTTTGCCAGAAGGTATCATCCTCCTGCCAGCGTGGATAGCGAGTGTCAATCTCCAGCGAGTTATCATCCTGCTCGATGATCGCCTGCAACTCCTCTTCCAGCTCCTCCGCCTCGGCCCGATTGCCGGCGCGCACTTCTTTGACTACCTCGACTACCGCTTTGGTGCCGGTGCCGGCGCTGATCGTAATGTCACCGCTCGTATTGGTTACCCTCACCAAGAATTCGGGGCCGACTTCATATTCGGTGGTGCTGGTAAAACGAAAGGTTTCCGCTGACACCAAAGCGGCGGTCGCCAGTATCAGGATGACGATCAGGGCCAGCGTATGTCTCAAACGCCTCATTGCGATTCCCTCCTAGCGGATTGACTTGAGCTTCTTCTTGAGCAACTCGCGGGCTCGGAAAATTCTCGCTTTCACGGTGCCCACGGGAAGGTTGAGAATGCGCGCAATGTCCTCATAGGATTGATCGTCACGATGCCGATAAAGGATGACCTCGCGGTACTTGGCGGGCAGCGACTCGATAGCTTCCTCAATCGTATTGCGCCGCTGCTTGGCCCAGAGCCGCTCCTCCGGATTCTGCGCCCGATCCGGGATCTCCATGCCGACCGCGCCATCCTTGGTCTGTACCGGCTTGTCCAGACTGAGCGCCTCAATCTTCTTCTTGCGCAGAAAATCGATCGCGCAGTTCGCTGCAATGCGGTAGAGCCAGGTGGAGAAGCGGTACTCCGAGCGGTAAGTGGCCAGCGAATTGAAAGCGCGCATAAAGGTCTCCTGAACGAGATCTTCGGTCTCATCGCGATTGCGCACTATCCTCAGAATGATCTGGAAGATAGCTTTCTGGTGCCGAATGAGCAGTTCTCGGTAAGCTGTCTGGTCGCCAGTCAGCGCCTGCGTGATTAACTTCTCATCCGGTACCTGCACGAACTCAACCTAACTGTTAGATACGCGCCGCCTGTGGCTGTGTTTCAAGAGCGCCGCATAAGATATAGTATCACCCCTGCCATGCAAATACAATTCTCCCGATGCACTCGACGGCCTGGTGAGCGCTATTGTTGAGTCCCCACACTGTGGTCGACGACCACCTGTTGCAGCCCGGCAGGGTCGACCGGTCGGCTGCTGAGACGTTGCCCAACCCGCTGCCTGGCAGCCAACTAAACTTCCTTCAGTCATCCAGCCACGCTCGGCATTTCGTTTGCACAGCAATCCTGAGGATGAACATCAACCGGCAACTTGAAAACCGTGCTGGCAGATCAGCCGTATCCCCGGAGGGACCGATGCCAAGGAAGCGCAAGCCTGCCCCACAACTGCCGAAGAAAACTTGCTGGCACCTATACTCGCTGCAGAATCTCAACTGCGAGAAGTTCGTCAAGGTGGTCAACAAGATTCTCCAGCGCGAGTGGCAGGTCATCAAATAGAAGCGGCAATCTCGAAAATTCCGGACTCCAGCTAAGATTCTTTACTTTATGAATTTATCGAGCCAATCGATCTCTCTTCACGGGTATCCAACCATCGCCGACCGCGATTCTGTCGAAGCTTCCTCCTTCTAAACCACTTAATACCAGCAGCTTACAGCTCGGCTCCTGAATTCGGCGCACAGCCATCCATTTCAGTCGATTGATTCGAAGCGGCAATCAGCGTCTCAGCCCGCTTCGCCAGGCACCGCCATCGGCCCTAACTGCTTGGCGCGCAAATCACTGCCAGGAGCGGGAAAAAGACCTTGACACGGTCGTTGTGACCCGATATCTTCCGCACAATTTTTTGGCAGGGCGTGGGTGCTCTGGTGTGAGGTTATGAAGAAACGCTATTCAGTTGTCATAGTTCCGGATGGGGGCGAAGTCCGTCAGTTCTCGGTGCACCGCACCCTGCTGATTGCTCTGCTTACCGGCGCCCTGTTGTTCCTCGGCTGTTCCACGGTGTTCACGGTCGACTTCTTCTCCGAACAAGTTGACAGTTACGAGCTGACCAGTCTGCGCGAGGAAAACGTCTTCCTCACTGATATGATAGAGGTCATCAACAATTCGATCGACAGCTTAAAGCTGGAGATCGGTGACATGACCGAAACCGAGTTGGCGATCCGCACGATCTTCGATCTGCCGCAGGTCGACCCGCAGCAGCGCGAACTCGGTATTGGTGGTCCTGAGATGTTGCCGCCTGACGTGCAGGTGACGCCAACTCGGCTTTCCGCTTACCAGGCTGAAGCAGAAATCGACCGGCTCCTCACGCAATCGGAAATCGAGCGTCAGCAGCTTGAGAATATCTACGCGAGCCTGTTGGCCAAGAAAACCGATCTGGATTGTACGCCTTCGATCTGCCCTACCCCGGGCTGGTGGACGCATGGCTTCGGCAAACGCACCGACCCCTTCACCGGCGAAGAGGATTTCCACGGCGCACTCGACATTGCGAATCGCCGGGGAACGCCGATTGTGGCGCCAGCCGATGGAATGGTCGTTTTCACCGGCAATAAGGGCCGCATGGGCAACACGGTGATTATTGAACACGGTAACGGGTTCCGGACTATGTTCGGTCATCTTGATAAGTTTGAAGTTAAACGGGGGCAGACAGTTAAGCGCGGTGAGGTGATTGCCGCGATGGGTAAGTCGGGGCGTTGCACCGGGCCACATCTGCACTATGTTGTGGAGAAAGACGGCAAACCGGTAAATCCCAAGAAGTACATCTATACCTCCGATTATCTGGCTACCAATTAAGAGTAACGAACGAACGACTGCCTCAGTTGTCGGCTAAATCTCTGCCCTGTCGGAAAATTGCGCAAATTGCGTCGGAATTGAGGAAAAAGCTTGCGTGGTCTGGAACTTTTCTCATATTCGTTCGTTACAAGCATAAAGTAGCAATTGTTGATCTACTTTTGCGAACTTTGAATGCTGGAGAGGTGGAAACGTGAGTAAGGAACAGGTCCGCAACTACAAAGTCGAATCCGACAGTGACAGCGATGAAGATAACGACGAGAAATCGTCGACCCGCATTTACGACCAGAGTGAAGCGGAAACTATTGAGTTGATTCGCACGATCCAGGCCGGCAAGAGCGCTGCCTTTGGTGAGCTGATGGACAAGTACAAGAGTCAGGTCACCGGTATCGCTTATCGCATGGTTGGCGACTATGACGAGGCCAAGGACATCTCGCAAATGGTCTTCGTCAAGACTTCGCGCAATCTGGATCGCTTCGATACGACCAAGAAGTTTTCGACCTGGATTTATCGCATCACGGTCAATGCGACTATCGATCATATCCGTAAGAACAAGAAGCACCGGCACGAGGCGCTGGAGAATTACAGCGACTCGATCGAGACTCATGCCGAGTCGCCGGACATGGACTACCATCGCAAGAACATCAAGGACTGCATTCTGCAGGCCGCCGATGCGCTCAATGACAAGCAGAAAGCTGCTTTCTTGCTGCGCGACATTGAAGGTCACGAGATCGAGGAGGTCTCCGAGATCCTCGGGATGCCGGAGGCCACCGTGCGCTGGTACCTACACCGCGCCCGGCAACGGCTGCGGAAAGAACTTTCCCGCCGCTATCCGATGTTTCTCGAACGCGTTGGCATTCCGGCCCCAGGCGCTTCGGCGCTAGCGTCCGGCTAGAAGAGAAGATTACTCCTCCCCAATTGCGGAATGGGCCGACAGACAGTTTAATGTCTGTCGGCCCTTGCTTTTTTGCTCCCCACCTCTCCCGACAAACGATAAAAAAAGCGGGAGGAGAGTCTCGACTCTTCTCCCGCCAAAGATATTCTGATATGTTCTGACTAAGTCAGGTAAGCGCGCAACGAACGCGAACGCGAGGCGTGTCGCAATCGCCGAATTGCCTTCTCCTTGATCTGCCGGACCCGTTCTCGGGTCAGATTGAAGCGTGCGCCGATCTCTTCCAGGGTCAGCGGCTTCTCATGATTGAGACCGAAGTAGAGGTTAATCACCTCCGCCTCGCGCGCCGTTAACGTATCGAGCGCTTTCTCGATTTCCAGACGCAAGGACTGACTCAAAAGCGCCTCATCGGGCGCCGGTTGGAATTCATCCTCCAGCACGTCGATCAGGCTGTTGTCCTCGGAGACACTAAAAGGTGCATCGAGGGATAGATGCGAATTAGAGATTTTTAGCGTATCCGACACCTCGGATTCGGTCAACTCCAGTTCGTTGGCGATTTCCTCCGCGGAGGGTTCGCGGCCATACTCCTGCTCCAGCGAGGAGGACACCTTCCCGATTTTGTGAAGGGTGCCTACTCGGTTGAGCGGCAGTCTGACAATTCGCGATTGCTCTGCCAACGCCTGCAAGATTGCCTGGCGAATCCACCACACGGCATACGAGATGAACTTGAACCCACGAGTCTCATCGAAACGCTTGGCGGCTTTGATCAGTCCAATATTGCCCTCATTAATCAAGTCCGCCAGGGAGAGACCCTGGTTCTGATACTGCTTGGCGACACTTACCACGAACCGCAGGTTTGCTTTAGTTAGCGCTTCAAGCGCGCGCTGGTCACCCTTATGGATGAGTTTAGCCAGCCTTACTTCGTCACCCGCATCGAGTCGTGGAGTCGCGCCGATCTCCGTGAGGTACCGCTCGAGTGATCGGTCCTCGTCGCGATACTTCTTTGACTGCTTCGTCAAATCCGTTGACCGCCCTGCTTCAGGGTTTACCACTCCAATTCCCGTCCGCTACTCTGCCGCACAGGAACCGTTAACTATTCAAATACTTACTTTCGCTCCTTACGGTTTGACC
>JBDRQZ010000035.1:0-8189 GCA_043826025.1 bacterium
GTTGAACTGGAACCAAACACGGCGTTCGTGCAGGAGCAGTTGTGCTCCGGGTGTCGTACCTGCATGTCGATGTGTCCTTACAGCGCGGTGTCCTTCGACACCGAGAAAAACGTCGCGTCGGTAAATGGCGCACTCTGCAAAGGCTGTGGCACCTGCGTGGCGGCCTGTCCGGCGGGCGCGCTGCAGCAGAATCTCTTCACTGATGAACAGATCTTTGAAGAAATCGAGGGAGTGATGGAATATGTCTGATCACCGTGACGGCGAAGACGGCTTTGAGCCACGGATCGTGGCGTTCTTTTGCAACTGGTGTACTTACACTGCCGCCGATCTGGCCGGCACGGCGCGAATGAGCTATGCGCCCAACGTGCGCGTGGTGCGAGTGATGTGCTCCGGCCGGCTTGATCCCCAATTCGTGCTCAAGGCCTTCCGCGAAGGCGCGGACAGGGTCCTGATCGGCGGCTGTCATCCGGGCGACTGCCACTACCAGAAGGGCAACTACAAGGCTCTGCGGCGGGTCCGGATGCTGCAGTCGCTGCTGGCGATGCTCGGCCTGGAGCCGGAGCGTTTTCGCCTGGAGTGGATTGCCGCTTCGGAGGGCGATAAGGTGCAACGCGTAATCAATGAGATGACCGAACAGGTGCGACGGTTGGGGCCGCTGCACCTTGAAACGGCTGGATCATTGCGACACCTCAATGTTGAAGTTCAACCGCATGCCGAGGCAGTCCCGGTGGGAGGAGGTGGTGCAATATGAGTAAGCCCAAAGTGGCATTCTACTGGTGCGCCTCCTGTGGCGGCTGTGAAGAAGCGGTGGTCGACCTGGATGAACAGATCCTGCCGGTGGTCGCGGCGGTCGATATCGTGTTCTGGCCGGTCGCGCTCGATTTCAAGCGTGCCGATGTCGAGCTGCTTGGCGACCGCGAACTGGCGGTGAGCTTTATCAATGGCGCTGTGCGTTCTTCCGAGCAGCATGAGATGGTCGAGTTGCTGCGGGCCAAGTCGCAGTTGGTGGTCGCGTTCGGGAGCTGCGCGCACCTGGGCGGCATTCCCGGTCTGGCGAATTTCTGGCAGGCGCGCGATCTGCAGCGGGAGGCCTATCTCAATGTTCCCAGTGTAGTCAACTCCGAACAGACAGTGCCGCAGGAAGAGACCACTGCTCCTGAGGGTGAGTTGGAGTTGCCGCAGTTGTGGAACACCGTGAAGACCCTCGATCAGGTGATCGAGGTGGACTACTATCTGCCCGGCTGTCCGCCACCGGTAAAGTTGATCGGGCAGGCGGTTCAGGCGATTGTGAGCGGCGAATTGCCGGAGCGTGGTGCAGTGCTGGCGCCCGATATCGCTCTCTGCTCAGAGTGCACACTACGGGAGACCAAGCCGGAGAAACCAATACTGACCGGACTCAAACGACCGCATCAAGTGAAGATCAAGCCGGATGAGTGCTTGCTGGCGCAGGGGCTGCTCTGCCTCGGGCCGGTGACCCGAGCCGGGTGTGAGGCCGCCTGTGTCAAGGCAGCGATGCCCTGTACCGGGTGTATGGGGCCCACCAGTCAGGTCCGGGACTTTGGCGCCAAAGCGCTCTCCGCGGTGGCATCGCTGGTGGATGCCGAGGATGAGGAGACCGTGAGCGAAATCGTCAGTCAACTGGTCGATCCGGCGGGCACTTTCTATCGTTACAGTCTGCCGGCGTCGCTCATGCACCGCAGCTTGCGAAAGGACTCAGTGAAGGAGCACAGCCATGGGTAAGCGCATTACCATAGATCCGATCACCCGGCTTGAAGGGCATGGCCGGATTGATGTCTTCCTGGACGATCAGGGCGACGTGGAGCGAGCCTATTTTCGCGTTCCAGAGTTACGCGGTTTCGAGAAGTTCGCCCAGGGTCGTCCCGCCGAGGATATGCCGCAGATTACTTCGCGGATTTGTGGTGTCTGTCCGACCGCGCACCACATGGCCTCGACCAAGGCGCTCGACAACCTTTATCAGGTGGAACCGACACCCGCCGCGAGGAAGGTGCGGGAGCTGGTCTACTCGATGTTCTTCGTTGAAGATCATGCGCTACACTTTTTCTACCTGGGTGGTCCCGACTTTGTGGTCGGCCCTACAGCACCCAAAGCAGAACGCAACATTCTGGGTGTCCTCGGCAAGGTCGGCGAGGAGATCGGTCTGCGAGTTATCGGTATGCGCAAGGAACTGCGCGCGCTGATGACGTTGATCGCGGGCAAGGCGATTCACCCGGTGTTTGGCCTGCCCGGAGGCGTGGCGAAAGCGCTCGATCCCCAGTTGCGCGCACGGCTGGTGGAAGCGGCCGACAGTGCGGTAGAGTTCGGGCAGTTCAGCTTGAAGATATTCGCCGACCTGGTGCTGAGCCGTGAGGACTATGTGGGCTATATCACCTCCGAGGCCTACACCCACCGGACTTACTATCTTGGCTTGGTGGACACCGACGACAGGGTGAACTTCTACGACGGTCAATTGCGGGTGGTCAAACCGGATGGTTCCGAATACGTGAAGTTCTCCGGCGACAACTACCTCGATCAGATCGCCGAACATGTCGAGCCCTGGAGCTACATGAAGTTCAGTTTTCTGAAGCAGATCGGCTGGCAGGGGTTTGCCGACGGCCCAGAGAGCGGCATCTTCGCGGTGGCGCCGCTGGCGCGGCTGAATGCGGCCGCCGGCATGGCGACACCGCTGGCGCAGCAGGCCCATGAGGAATTTTACAAGACTCTGGGCGGCAAGCCGGTGCACTACACACTGGCGACCCATTGGGCTCGACTTGTCGAGTTGCTCTATGCGGCCGAGCGTATGCGCGAGCTAGTCACTGATGATGCGACTTTTGGACGGGAGGTGCGAAATCTTCCGACTGAAACGCCGCATGAAGGTATCGGTGTGGTCGAGGCGCCACGCGGGACACTGATTCATCACTACCTTACCGATGAGCGGGGTGTCATCGAGAAGGCGAACCTGTTGGTTGCGACGCAGCACAATGCCGGTCGGATCGCGCTCTCGGTGGACAAGGCGGCAAAGGGTCTGATCAGGCAGGGCAAGTATGATGACGGCATTCTGAATATGATTGAGATGGCGTTCCGCGCCTATGATCCCTGTCATGGTTGCGCGACCCATGCTCTGCCGGGTCAGATGCCACTACTGGTGAGTGTTTACGATTCGCGACAGGAACTGGTGCGGGAGATCAAACGGGACTAATGAAGATGAAGTACTTGGTTCTCGGTCTGGGTAATGACTTGCTCGGTGACGATGCGGTCGGACCGTTGGTCGCGAGGCGGCTAGCCAACATCGATGGCGCCGGTGTCACCGTGATGGAATCGGCGGAGTCGGGTGTTACCCTGCTGGATATTTTTGTCGGCTTCGATCGCGCACTCATTGTCGACGGCATGATCACCGGAGTCAGGCCAGTCGGAGCGGTCAGCGAATTGCAGCTCGGCGATTTGCGCACCACGCCGGGGCCGTCGCCTCACTATTCCGGCCTGCCGGAGATGGTGCAACTTGCCGCAAAACTGCAACTGAAGTTTCCCCGGGAGTTTCGGATTCTCGCCGTTGAGCTGGAAGACGTGCACACGGTTGGTGGTTGTATGAGCCCGCCGGTGAGTGAAACCATCCCCTTGGTAGTTCAGCGTGTCCGGGAGATCATTACCGAGTGGCATCTGCAGGACAGAATGCGGTGCGAAGCGCCGGCGTCGCGGAGAGTGGCCAATGCATGAACTGGCGATCGCGGAATCGATCATCGAGCTGGCTCGCAGTGAGGCCGGCAAGAGAGGCTTTGAGCTAGTCTCGGAAATCGGCGTGCGCGTGGGGGCGCTGGCGGGTGTCAATTGCGAGGCGCTGCGTTTCGGGTTTGAGGCGCTAACCGCGGACACGCCACTGCAGGGAGTCACGCTTGAAATCGAGGAGATCCCGGCACGGGGTCGGTGTCTGAGGTGTAGTCTGGAGCACACTTTACCTGACATTGTCGAGGTCTGCCCCCGGTGTCAGGGGTTTGGCTGGGAGGTGCTGCAGGGTGAGGAGTTGGATTTGATATACGTCGCAGGTAGCGGGTCGGAGCCTGTCGGCGGATGCAACGTCGAGGTTGGAGAACATGAGCGACAAACAGATCGTTGAGAAGAAAGTCCTGTCCCAGAACGATGAGGTTGCCGCCGAATTGCGGCGCCGTTTCCGGAAAAATCGGATCACCGTCCTGAACCTGGTCAGTGCGCCGGGCTCGGGCAAGACCGCGCTTCTGGAAGTGACAATCAAAGAGCTGCAGAATCGGCTGGCGCTGGCCGTGATCGCCGGTGACGTGCAAACGGAGAATGACGCGCTACGGCTGCGTCGCGCCGGAGGCGTACATGTCGTGCCGATTGAAACTCAGGGTGCGTGTCATCTGGATGCAAAGATGGTGAGCCAGGCTGTCAGGCAGATTCCGCTGGAGAGCATCGAGCTGCTCTTCATTGAAAATGTCGGCAACCTGGTCTGCCCGGCGAGTTTTGATTTGGGCGAGCAAATGAAGGTCGCACTGATCAGCTCGACCGAGGGTGACGACAAACCGCTGAAATACCCTGCGATGTTCAAGCGCGCCGGCGCGTTGGTCATCACGAAAACCGACCTGCTGGGTCTGAGCGACTTCGACGTCGACCGGGCCAGGCAAAACGCATCCGCGCTTAATCAGAGCCTGCGCATCTTCGAGCTTTCCTCCCGCTCCGGGGAAGGACTGACGTCGTGGTTTGACTGGCTGACAGAACTTGTCGCAGCGCAGCGGCAAGAGGCTCCTTTGTTGCGCGATCAGGAGGTCTGACTGCCATGAACAAGCTCACCTTTCGAGATAAGGACTATGAGGTCGATGCCCAAGGTTTCTTGTCTGACCCGCAGCTTTGGGATGATGAGTTCGCCGTCGGCATGGCCCCGATCCTGGGTATTAGGCATGGTTTGACCAGTGAACACTGGAAAGTAATCCGCTTCATTCGCAAGACCTATGAGGAGCTAGGCCGCTGCCCGCTGGTCTATCAGACCTGCAAGCTCAACGGGCTGCTCCTGCGACATCTCCAGCGTCTGTTCCCGACCGGCTATCTGCGGGGCGCCTGTAAGCTGGCCGGCGTCACTTTCAGAGAGGAGATTACCGCCAGGTCGAGCTCCGCAGTCAGAGAAGAACACTCAGGAGAGCCTGACCCGGACAAACGCTATGAGGTGGATGTTCGAGGTTTCCTTGTCGATCACCGCGACTGGGATGAGGAGTTTGCAGTTAACAAATGTTTCGAGATGAAGATGCCGGAAGGACTGACTGAGCAGCATTGGCAGCTTATCTATTACCTGCGGGAATACTTCATCAAGACTAACGAGGTTCCTACGGTGTATGAGACTTGCCGCGCGAATAGCATCGAGCTGGAGGAGCTGGAAGAACTTTTTCCCGATGGTTATCATCGAGGAGCTGTCAAGCTGGCAGGACTGCGTGAGAGATGAGTCTGATCACTGCCGACACGTCTTCTCCGCCCCGACCGCTCGAGTGCGTGATCTTGCCACTTCCTGTTATTGGAGCTTGGTGCGCGAGCGATGCACCCGGCGAATCGAGGAGGTAGTGAAATGAGTGCTTTCTCATACCAAGACAAGACCTACAAAGTCGACAACCGCGGGTTCCTGCTGGATTTCCAGACGTGGGATGAAGACTTCGCAATCTACACAGCGAGGCAACTCGGCCTGCCGCCGCAGCTCACTGCGGAGCAGTGGGGTGTTATTCGCTTCATCCGCGAGCGTTTCAGCGAGACCGGCCGCTGTCCGGTGATCTATGAATGCTGCCGGATGAATGGACTGTCACTGGCCGGACTGTCACTTATCTTTCCCTCCGGCTATTTGAGAGGCGCCTGCAAGATGGCGGGGATCACCTACCGTGAAGGATATCTAGGTCACGCCTACCTGCCGGGCACGGCCGACGATCTCAATGTGATCGCCTCCAAGAAAACCTATGAGGTTGATATTCGTGGATTCCTGGTCGACCCTGAAAGCTGGGATGAAAACTACGCCGCGCACCGCGCCTTCGATATGAAAATCCCCGGCTTGAAGCTTACAGAACGACATTGGCAGATCATCAAGTACCTGAGAGAGATCTTCGCTCAGACCGGCGAAGTCCCGACCGTGTATGAGACCTGCAAGGCTAATGAAATCGACCTCAGTGCGCTGGAGACTCTGTTCCCAGACGGCTACCATCGCTGCGCCGTCAAGATCGCAGGTTTGCGCGTGCGTTGAGTCGTGGTTGCGGCTACCGGTTGACTCTGCACGCCCTGCTTGCGATGAATGCGATCTACCCCAACGGCTCTTTTTGGCTGCTTGATCAGCGTGGCTGAATGACCCACTGGGGCGCTTTGCCACAGTGATTGATCCCCCTCGCCCTCGGTCGCTCCTGAGAGTTTGACTTCCTCGCCGTCTGTCATCCATAGTATAAGTTTGCGTCACCAAACAGCTTCACACCTGAAACCACTCGCCTCATAGTTCAGCAGTCGGTCTCGGCACGCAAATTGCGAAGGCTGCCTTTTGATGAGGAGATTGCCAAACTGAGGAAAGGAGATTGAAAAAGTGAATATAGCACGGATTGCAATCGGCACAGGCTTGCTGTTGGCCACGATTGGCACAGCGGCAGCCTCAGCGCAGGGCGAGTTGCCCGCGGAGAAGAATGTTGTGGCGGAGGCTGCCTGGGTGCCCTCCGACAGCACGGTCATGGATAAAGTTTGGTTTCTTTTCACCGAAGAGCCGCAGAAGCAGATGAGATCGACGCTCCTGCATCTCTCACAGAGAGAGCAGGATGAAGCAGCGCGGACGGTGCTCACTACGGCAGATTATCTGCGTCTCGAAACCATTAGAGCACGGGGAGCAGAACTCACCGAGTTGCAGCAGGCGATAGCCGGACTCGACAAGTTGGCGGAACAGATCAGCCTTGGTGATGTCACCGAACCGGAGCAGGTCGGGAAGCCATTCAATGAGGCTTTGCTGGCACTGGCGCGCTTCCACTATGGGCAGGCGCAGAAAGCCCTGACCCGGCTTGACAACCGCGAATTCGGTCAGGAGTTGAAAGCGCTGGCGGCAGTGTTGGATTATGGCCTGACCAGCAATGTCCAGGGACTCGAACCGAATGTCCTTGCCGATCTCACGCAGGCACGCACAGTCGCCGATTCCCTGAAAGTCGGCGATGAGACAAAGCCCGATTCTGGCTATGACCAACTGATGGCGCGACTCAACTCAGACATCGGTCTGTTGGCCAGACATGGACATGGCGTCTAGCATTCAGGCTGAAGCTGACCGGGGCGGATCGCAGGATCCGGACCGGGTCAGTCTTCAACCCTTCTCAGTCCTCCTCAAATCAGGGTGGCCCGCCGGGGCCACCCTGGCCTACCATTGCGGCGGACGATTCGACTTCCGCAATGATTAATTCAGTGAAACCGGATTGGCTTGTTGACAGCTATAACGAAGAAGTCCTAATTGCGGAGAGTCGGCCTTGCGGAGGGCGCGACTTACCGCTGGAATCGCAGAACGGATCGGAAGCATGAGACTAACTTTTAAGCTGATGTCGGCCATCCTGCTGGTGATGGCGGTACTGTTGACTATCCATGGCTACTTGGTGGTCCAACGGGAAGTCGACTTATTCGAAGAGGATATGGAGCGCCGTGCCTACCTGCTGGGCAGCGTGCTGGCCTCCTCTGCCAAGGATATCTGGCGCATCGGCGGCCAGACACGGGTCTTCGAGATTATTAACGACGCCAACCGGGCGGAGGATGTTCTGCGGGTGCGCTGGGTCTGGTTCGGTGACGATGTCGACTCCAGTTTCACGCCCCACGCCCAGGTCGCCGATACTGAAGGGCTCAAGGCCGGTAAAGAAGTTTTGATTCATGACCAGCAATATCAAAACGATGACTATCTGTTCGCTTACTTCCCCGTCTTAGTCGAAAATGCGCATGTCGCCGCGGTCGAACTTTCGCAACCGCTGGCACCGATGTACGACTACATTGTCACTACCATTGTCAGACAAGTTGTGCTCTTCCTGGCAATCATGATCGTCGGCGGCGTACTGCTGTGGCAGTTGGGAGTAGCGATGGTCGGCTGGCCGGTGCGGAGCATGGTCGATCAGGCGCGTCGGGTGGGGGATGGCGATCTGGATGCAAGGACGTCGCTCGGGCGGCACCGCGATGAATTGTCTGAACTCTCGGAGGGTCTGAATCAG
>JBDRQZ010000036.1:0-2783 GCA_043826025.1 bacterium
ACCAGGAGCTGATAGCGCCACTGCCCACGCCGGCGGGAGATCGGCGCCGGGACCGGGCCCAGAAGCTGAAACTGTTTGCCTCTGACTGAGTTAGCTTGAACAGCCAGCCACTCGGCGGCCTTTTGCACCGCCGCAGGTTCACTTCCCTCTAAAGCGACCAGGATCAGTCGCCGGAATGGCGGAAATCCGACTTCTTCACGTTCCGCGACCTCGGTTTCATAGAAGCGGCGGTAGTCATGCTCCACTGCCAGCGCAATCGTCGGATCATCTGCATGGAAAGTCTGCAGCAGAACTCGTCCACTAAAACGATGTCTGCCGGCACGGCCCGCCGCCTGAGTCAACAACTGGAAGGTCCGCTCCCGCGCGCGAAAATCGGGCAACTCCAGTGCGGTGTCTGCCGAAATCACGCCCATCAGCGCGACATCGGGAAAGTCAAAACCCTTGGCGATCATCTGGGTTCCGACCAGAATCCGCGCCCGGCCCTCTTTGAAGGAATTGAAGACCTCATCAAAGGCGCCGACGCGGCGCGTGGTATCCAGATCCATGCGGGCGATCTCTGTGGCCGGGAAGTCTCTGCGCACCTCCTCAACCAGCTTCTCGGTGCCGATTCCCCTGAACAGCAGAAGCTTGCCGCCGCACTCAGGGCAACTTTCCGGGTATGGCTGACGATAGCCACAACTATGGCAGAGGAGCGTATTGTCGCTTTTGTGATAGACCAAGGTCACCGCGCAGAAGCGGCAACCGAAGCGAGCACCGCAGCCATAGCAGCGCACCGAGGGCGAGAATCCCCGACGGTTGAGCAGCAGCATCACCTGCCCGCCGGCACCCAGCGATTCTTTCATCTCCTGCACCAACTCTTTACTGAGGTAGCCGAAATCTTTGCGCTCGCGCGCCAGGCGCAGATCGACCACCGAAACTCGTGGCAGAGCGCGCTTGTCGACCCGTTCCGGCAGCTCCAGCAATTGATACTTGCCCTGCCTGGCATTGTAGTAGCTCTCCAGCGCCGGGGTCGCGGAGCCGAGAATGACAGCGCACTTCTCCAGACGTGCGCGATAGAGCGCCGCATCGCGGGCATGGTAGCGGGGTGCGGGCGACTCCTGCTTGAGCGATTGATCGTGCTCCTCATCGACAACAATCAGGCCCAACTGCGGCACCGCAGCGAAAATCGCCGAGCGCGGGCCGAGAATGACCGAGCGGCGCCCCTCTCGTGCTTCTTGCCAGAGGTCGAGCCGGGAACGCGGCGAAAGCCTTGAGTGCAGCAGCGCGAGTCGGTCGCCAAATGTTTCACGGAGTCGATAGTACATTGCCTGCGCCAGTCCGATCTCCGGTACGATGATGATCACGCTGCGACCCGACTCTACGACCCGCTGTGCGGCTCGCAGGTAGACCTCGGTTTTTCCGGACCCGGTAACCCCATGCAACAGGAAGGGTGCAAATTCGCGGCTCTCGATTCCGGCAGCGATCTTCTCAGTTGCCACGGTCTGCGCAGAGGTCAGTGACATCTTGCTTTTGGCTACCGGAGTTTCCTGCAATTCAAACGGCGGCGGCTCGATCATCCGGATCAGACCACGCTCCACGAGACTTTTCGTTGTTGTGGGCGATACTTCAAGCTCGCGGCGAAGCTGGGAGAGTGGTATTTCGCCCCGTTCTCCCAGATACTCGAGGATAGCTGTGCCTTTGGCTCCCAACCGCCGCCGGTCGCCATTGCCGGTAAGGGAAACCAAGTAGTCGATTGCCGCAGCCCGGCCACGCGGCAACAACCAGTGTCGACTTAGGACCCCAGAGTCGAGCAGCCTGCGTAAGGTTGTCCGCTTGATTTCAGTCAGTCGGGAGGCGTCGATTTCGGTGAGTCGGCCCAGAAGCGAGATAATCAACTGCGCCTCCGCATCGCCGGCAGCCGCCAGTTCTTCGAGCCGTTCGGGCGAGCGCAGTCGGAACCTCTCGCGCAGTCGCCTGGTGAGAGCACCCGGCAGCCAGGCCTTGACCGACTCCGCCAGCGAGGCGCAATAGTAGTCGGCGAGGAAGCGGCAAAGCTCCAGTTCGGTCGCAGTCATGATCGGTTCGGTATCGCAAAACTCCGTGACCGACTTGACCGGCCCGGTGTAGATGTCATCCAGCCCGGTAATCAAACCAACCTGGGCGCGACCACCGACCGGGACAATCACCCGTCGCCCCGGCAACTCCGCCGGCACAGTTTCCTCCGCAACCTCATAGGTCAGAGGCCGCTTCACCGAGGACCAAACCACCACCTCAACACGTCTTGACATCAGCAGGTGTATCTCAATTATGAAAATGAAAAAGAGGAGCGGCAGTGGCCGCTCCTCCGAACTTTCAACTCAGCGTTGCCAAAGCTACTCTTCACACTTGACTTTGGCCTCTTCATACTTCTTCGGCAGCTTCAAACGCGCATAGACGAGTTCCAGACCGCACCAGCAGTCCTTGTGGTTCTCATCGAGAGCGACACAGCGCTCGTAAATTCTCTGAGCAGCTTCCAGATCATCGGAGAAGTATGCACTGGTGCCATACCAGTACTGAAAATCGACATCGTTAGAATCGATCAGCGCCGCCGCCCGGAAGTCGGGCATCGCCTTCTGATACAAGCCGAGACGATACTCCAGCAGGTCCTGCTTGGCCTGCTGTGCCGCTTTGTCATTCGGCTTGGCGTTAGCCAGCGAATCCAACAAACCAATCGAGTCCTGTAACGCCGCTGAAGTTGCTTCCTGAATGAAGAAGATGCCCCGCTGATAGTGAATCTGTGCATCGTCCGGCGTCAATTCAAGTAT
>JBDRQZ010000037.1:0-6641 GCA_043826025.1 bacterium
ACGGACCAGTGAAAATCGCCCGCTACGACAACGCCACTAGAAAACTCATCAAACCTAAACCAATAAAGAGGAAAACTCGTTGAACTCAAAACCCAAAAGTGTTACCTATGTCGTGAGACCGTTTTGTTACCCATCTAGTGAGACGTACACCCACCCGACGCTGCGCTCTGGGTGGGGTACTGATCAATCAACCTTGTGAATAAACAACTCCCGCACCACGCCGCTGTCGACATCGAGGCCGATACCCCAGTTGTTGAAACCGAAATTCTCATCGCCACGTGGAGGCCGCAGCCAGGTGGTGTTGTCGCCGCACCCCGCACGCGGCTGGGTGGTTTGAGTCGAGTCGACAAAGTCGAGATACTGATCTGCGCCGCCGACATCGATCAGGATACCGAATGATTGCGCATAGCCTGGGTATGGTGTCATCGGCCCCGGGGTGCGGTAAGTCTCACGGAAATCGGCCTCGCCCATCCCCTGGGTGCCGGCATTGAGTTGGTAGAGATCGTCACCGGCGAAATCAAAGAGGAAAGCATTGGAGCGGATATCGGAGAGCGCCGTCGAGATTATCTTCGCTACATAAGTGTCGTTACCATTCCAGTCGACCAGCAGGTTGACCGAGAAATCCCAGCCAAAGCTGAGTGCCGCCCCGGCGGTCTCGAACAACTCATGTTTGTCGTCGCCATTCTCATCGAAGATCGCGCCGATACAGTAGTGCGCACCGGAGGCCTGCGTAAAATAGCAGCTTTCGTACACATCACTGCCATTGACATCATAGAGAATGCCGATCCCGAACCAGTAGCCGGTCCCCAGCGACCAGTTGCCGGAATAGTAGTGGTCATCGCCATGAATGTCTAAGAGCGCGCCCAGGCCACCGGCCCAACTATGACCATCGGAGCCATCGCCGCGCCGACCACCACCCCAGCCCTGCGCATTGTTGGCATTAATCTTGTTCTCGGAATGATAATCGCCACGATTGAAAACTTCGCTAAATGGTTCGGCGGTGTAGCTATCGCTGCCCTGATAGTCGGCGAGTATACCGATCCCGCCACCAACGCCACCGGCGCCCTGACCATCACCGGCCAGATAGTAGTCATCATCGCCACCGACTTCGACGAGCATTCCGACCCCGAAATATCCACACCCCTGCCCGGAAACCATCTGGCGGTAGCTGTCCTTGCCGGAATAGTCGGCCAGCAGACCGGTGCCGAAGATGCCAAGCCCATTGGCGAGCCGTTCCGACTCATAGATATCGTCACCGGCAACATCGATACAGACGCCGACACCACAGATACCGCAGCCAAACTGCCGCCGCGATTTGTCGTCGCCATAGGTGTCATCACCGGCCAGATCGATCAGTACCGAGATCGGCAATTGGGGCGAGCTGCCGCCGCCGGTATAGTATTGATCATCGCCGCCAAAATCGCAGATCAGCAGATAGTTGCCGGCGCGGACAACCTCATCGGCAGCACTGTTTGCCAGAATCTTGCCCAACGGTGTGTCGAACTCGAATGCGGTCTCCAGGCCACGGCTGCGCAGCGGTTTGAGTTTTTTGGCGGCAATGTCAGTCGCGGCGATTGCTTTGTACGAGGCATAAACCAGCGATTGCCAGTCGAGCCAGCCCGCGCAGTCATCGAATTGCGGATAATACTTCTGTCCATCGCCCTGGGTGGCGTCGAGATCATCGATAGAGTATAGCTCCATCTGCGTCTGTAATGGCACGTTGCGAAAGGCAAGTTGACGGTAGCGATGCGCCTCCAGTAGATTCGCCAGCCAGGTGGCAAGCACCTGTTCGATCTCAGGATCGAGGCCGGCAGTCTTCTCCTCCAACTCCTTCTCCAGATTTGGCCAGTCGGCGATCTGCCCGAAAGCGCGATGCTGCAATTCAGCGCCGCCGTAGAGATAGATTTGGCGGATCACCTCGAGCAGCGGTGTTGGTGATTCGATACTGTCGATCAGGTTTGGCGAGTAATTGCGAAAACCGCCAATTCGTCGCTCCCAGGCGAGGTGATAGGACAGTTGATAAAGGGCGCTATTGTCGAGTGCCCAGAAGACTGAATCGCTCAGATAGTGCTCAACCGCCGAGCGCATCGAGTAGCTGTAGTCATAGACCCGCAGCGGCTCCGCAAAGAGGTCGTCGAAAGCGGGCAGCTTGTAAGGAATCTCCACCGGATAACGGTTCCAGTAGCCTTTCGGGTGATAGCCCAAATCGGCGCGGCTGCGGTCGACCTGACCGAGAGCATCATCGAGCAAATCGGCGGATGCAGATGCTGCCGCCAACAGCACGAATATCAGCGCTATCAGAAATCTGTGCATTGTTCCTCCTTGAACCTGCCACATACTAGCCGACGCCAACGCGGCCGACAATGGCAATTTCGCTTGCCGGGCAAAGTGCTGCGGCTATCTTGCTAGTAGCGGAGATTAATTTGGCAATACTGATTCATAAACGGCGCGTGGCTCTGGCCGATACCGATGCGGCCGGGCTGCTCTACTTTGTCAGCCAATTGCAGTATGCGCACGAGGCTTATGAACTGCTAATGGTCGAAATCGGTCTACCGCTGCGGCAGATCATCGCAAGCGAGTCCTTCCTGCTGCCGCTGGTGCATCTGGAGTCTGATTATCTGGCGCGTCTCGAGGTCGGCGACGAGATTGAGGTCAGAACGGCAGTCGAGAAAATCGGCGAGACCTCCTTTGTTCTTTCCCACCAGCTATTCAAAGCAGACTCCCTGGTCGGCGAAGCAGAGACCGTGCATGTGGCGCTGGATAAGAGAAGTCGGGGGAAGGTTTCGCTGCCGGATAGGTTGCGTCAGGGTCTGGAGAATTTCCGCGAAACTTCCTGAAAAAAAGCATTGGAGCTATTGACCAAAGCGGCGCTTCAGTTCAGCGCGGTCGATTTTGCCAATCCCAGTGCGGGGCAGCTCTACCAGCACCTCTATCCGCTCCGGCACCATAAAGCGCGCAAGGTTGTTGCTCAGCTGATCTCGTAATCTCTCGAAGCTGAAATCTGACTCAATCTCCACACAAAGCAGTGGTCGCTGACCCCACTCCACATCCTCGATCGGGATCACCGCTGCAGCTTTGACCCCGGGACAGCTCTCTGCCGCGGAAACGATCTCCGCCGGGTAGATATTCTCACCGCCGGAGATGAGCATCTCATCGCGGCGACCTTTGACAGTCAGATAACCGTCAGAGTCAAGCGTGCCAAGATCGCCGGTGCGCAGCAATCCATCCTCGGTCAGCGGCAGGCGGTGGTCAACATAACCCTGACAGAGCACTTCACCGCCAACGGCGATTTCACCGACTTCGCCCGGCCTTAAGCTGCGGCCCTGTTCATCGACGATACTGACATCGCGGTAGAAAAGTGGACGTCCCGCGGTCATCAGCTTGTCAGGGGGGCATGGCAGCGAAGTGGTTGTAACTTGTGAAGCGGTCTCGGTCAGACCATAGGTCGGCAACACCTGCCAACCCGACTGTTTGATCTTCTCGGCCAGTGCTGCTGATAGCGGCGCCCCGCCGAGGAGGATTGCCTTCAGACCGACCGGCGGCAACGCTTTATCCCAAGCTGCCAACATTCGCTGAAGCATCGCCGGCACCAGGGAGAGCATGGTGACCTCACCTCTGGCAATCAGTTCAAGGTAATGCCCCGCATCGAAGTCATCCGCCAGATGGAGCCTGCTTCCGGCCAGGAGAGTCCGATAAATGATCGCCAGTCCGCCCACATGGTAGAGCGGCAAGCTCAACAGCCAGCAGTCTGACTCAGAGATCGGAATCCGCAAGTTTGCACCAAAGGCGGAACAGTAGTGATTGAGGTGGGTCAGTAGTACGCCCTTGGGCATGCCGCTGCTGCCGGAGGTGAAGATGATCGAGGCCAACTCCTCAGGCTCGACCAACGGCAACCGGGGCGTGAAGGGGCGACCATCATCCTGATGTGCCAACTCATGGACTGGCGTCATTGGAATTCCGGAGGAAGTGAGCTGGTTGACATATTCTCGCTCTGTCAGCAATAGCTTGACACCCGTTTGTCGGCAGGCCTCCACCCAATTCTGCGGCAGCCAACGCAGATTGAGTGGTACGGCGACCGCACCCAACCGCCCCAGCGCAAGGATAGCGGCGATCATCTGCATTGAATTGCGGCTCAGGAACGCAACCCGGTCCCCCTTGCCGATGCCAGACAATTGCAGCGCGCGCGCGCTGGCATAGACAACATCATTGAAGTCCTCATAGGTCCAGGCCTGACCCGGCTGCATGACGAAGAAATCATCGGGGCTGCGGTCGCAAATCTGCCGCAGCATATCGGGGTCACACTTAATCTCTCGGTAGAGGGGCTGGGCAGGCGCAATTGCTTTCGGTTCGACGCCAAGCCCGGGCGCGTCGGGTATCGTCATACGCCCGTCAGCAATTCGCGGCGCTTGTTTCACCAGCGTATCGCTAAGCAGGTCAAGCGTGTCGAGACCATTCGCGCTGGTCGTAGCGTTCAATGCCGCTGCGAGATGCAGACAGGCGGTAACGCCGATCCCGCTCTCAATCATTGTGGTGACCACCACCTCCGCATTGTGAGCGCGCGCCGTGGCCGCCAGTTGCATCGTCCGCACCAGTCCGCCGGCCAACGCCGGCTTCAGCACCACCACTTTGGCGGCACCACTTTCGAGGTTCTGCAGCCAGACCGCGGGTTGCAGCACCGTTTCATCGAGTGCAAGTGCAATCACCGTTTGCTCAGCCAACTGCGGCCAATATTGACACTCCTCGACCAGCAGCGGTTCTTCGACAAACTCAATTGCGAACTCTTCCAGCCCTCGCAGCAGACGCACAGCAGTTGTCAGATCGTAGGCGCGATTAGCGTCGAGGCGCAACTTCGGTCCTCGACCAAGCCGATTCCGCACCAACTGCACACGCTTTAAATCGCTCTCCAAATCGCCCAGGAGCTTGAGTTTGAAGGTCCGGTAACCGGCAGACAATTTCTCCTCGATCTGCCTCTCCATCGCCGCCGCATCGACACTGAGAATGGCATTGAGCGGCACCGACTCAGCCGCCTCCGGCGAGAGCCAGCGCGCCAAAGGCAGACCGGCGAGTTTCGCCGCCAGGTCGGCGAACATCATCTCCAATCCGAACTGCAGCGCCGGCGGCAACACGCCGATGCTCGGCTTGGAGCTAAGCAGCAGCTCGATCTCCTTCAGGGATTTCGGCAGCTCCACGTCAGCCAGTTGCAGCGGTATCAATTGGGCAAACGCTCTGGCCTCGGTAAGCGTTGCTTTGGACAGTCCCCGCCAAGGCGCGATTTCACCATAGCCCATCGTGCCATCGTCGCATCTGCCGCTGAAGATCACGCCTTCGCGATGGTCAACCTCGCCGTGTGAAGAGATAAAGGGACGCGCTAGCGCCACTCGATAGTGATAGGAATCGACGCTGGTCAGCTTCACAACATCCACCCCACCGAGAAGGTCAGCGCATAGACAAACAACACTTTGCCCGTCGCCGCCAGGACATTGTTGAGAACTGTGCCGTCACGCGAGGTGAACACCTGCTGCAATGGTCCCAGCGCCGGGAGCAGCGCCATCAGCGACAACATCGCGGCGGCATGCGCACCTGTGATCAGGTAATGCAGCGGTGCGAAACTGAGTGCCAAAAGCAGCATCAGCAGGTACTGCACCCGGGTGAAGATCAACCCAAAACGCACCGCCAGAGTGCGCTTGCCACCTTTGCGATCACTGTCAATGTCACGCAGATTGTTGACCACCAGAATCGCCACTGCCAGCAGACCGGGAGGAAGCCCTGCCAGCAGGACCGTGGTATTGATATCCAGGGCCATCACATAGTAGGTGCCGCCCACCGCGACCGGGCCGAAGAAGATTAGCACGAAGATGTCACCGAGCCCATTGTAACCGAGCGGATAGGGTCCGGCGGTGTAAAGCACCCCGAAGAGAATCGATAGCAACCCAATTGCCACTATCGGCCAGCCGCCCCGATAGACCAGATAGATGCCGACCATCAGGGCCAGCACAAACACCAGCGCCGTGGCCACACGCATCTGCTTCGGCGTCACCAGCCCGGCCTGTGTAACCCGCAGCGGCCCCAGCCGCTCTTCGGTGTCGGTCTGTTTTTCGTAGTCGAAGAGATCATTGGCGAAGTTGGTACCGATCTGGATCAGGATTGCGCCGACTGCCGCGGCCAGCCAGGCGAGCAAATGCAGATGGTCGGCGTCAGCCGCCAGCGCGCCGCCGATCAGCACCGGCGAGAGTGCCGCCCACAAGGTTTTGGGACGGGCGGCCAGCAGCCACACCTGCCAGCGCTTGAGATCTGGAGTGACTGCGGCCATATCGATTCAATCAGGGATTGCGGGGAAACTTGGAAAAGTCAGGTTTGCGTTTTTCGACAAAAGCGTCGCGTCCCTCCTGCGCCTCTTCAGTCATGTAGAACATCATCGTTGCGTTACCGGCCAGCTCCTGCAACCCCGCCTGCCCATCGCAGTCGGCATTGAGCGCGGCCTTAAGACAACGCAGCGCCAGCGGGCTGTTGGCAAGAATCTCACGACACCACTGCACTGTCTCATCTTCGAGTTGCACCAATGGCACCACTTGGTTCACCAGCCCCATCGCCAGCGCCTGTTGCGCACCATACTGGCGACAGAGAAACCAGATCTCGCGCGC
>JBDRQZ010000038.1:0-3123 GCA_043826025.1 bacterium
TGTTATACGTTTGAAGCTAGCTATCGCCCAATTGGTTGTCAACGTTTTTCACTTCGGCAAAGAGTTCCCGCAACGCTTCCAATTGTATCAGTGAATTAATCCCCAAACCCTCGCGGTAATCATCGAGAACAACCGCCCCGCTGCGCCGGCCTTCTTCCAGCAGCAGTTTGAAGGCATCGGTCAGGTAGTATTCCCCCTGAGTGTTGTCACAACCGATGCGGCCGAGTGTATCGCGCAACGCCGCCGCTTTGAAGATCATTATGCCGGTGTTGATTTCATCAATCCGGCGCTCTTCATCAGAAGCATCGGCATGCTCGACGATCCGCTTGACCCAGCCATCCCGGTCGCGGATGATCCGGCCATAGCCGGCAGGGTCATCCGGTTTGCAGGAAAGTACCGTGACCGCCGCGCCGCTCGTATGGTGCTGTTCGATCAGCTTGACCAGCGATTCGCGCCGCAGAAGCGGCACATCGCCTAGCATCACCAGGACATCGCCGTCGAGATCGGCGTAATAGTCCCAGGCGACCTTTACCGCATGTCCGGTACCGAGCTGCCGCTCCTGCACCGCGAATTCCCAATCGCTTCCGGCAAATTCCTGTATGACCATTTCTTTTCCGACACCAACCACCAGTACTTTTCGTGCTAACTCAATTGTATCGAGCGTGTCGGTGACATGCCGGATAATAGGTTTGCCGGCAATTTCATGCAGCACTTTCGGCAGCTCAGAGTTCATCCGCTTGCCCTTCCCGGCAGCGAGGATGATCACAACAATCTTGTTGGTGGAGGTCACTACCTGGGTTTGTTCTGGGAATCGAGTTGGACGATGATCGGTTTGTAGATCGCGGCGGCTTCAGGTGTCAGATGGACGTAGGCGATGATAATCACCCGGTCGCCGACCTGCCCCAACCGCGCCGCCGGGCCATTGAGACAAACCGTGCCGCTGCCCGCCTTGCCTTCGATCACATAGGTTTCAAAGCGCGCGCCATTGGCCTCATTGACGATCTGCACCTTCTCCCCGGCGAGAATGTTCGCCGCGGCCATCAGGTCGCGGTCCAGTTCCAGCGAGCCTTCATACTTGAGATTCGCGTCGGTCACCGTGGCGCGGTGCAGCTTCGATTTGAGCATCGTATAGTACATCTTCACTTTACCTTCATCGTCACATTGTCGATCAGCCTGACGCCCTCAATAGTACAGGCGAGACTGATCGCCACTTCACCCTTTATACGGGTGAGTTCGGTCAACCGTTGCGGCTCCGCCACCGAGATATAGTCGATCACGGCGCCGACGCCTTCCAACCGCTTGCGGATCAGCGTCCTGATCCGGGTCGCAGAACGCTCGCCGCCGGCAATCTGTTCCCGCGCACTTCTCAGAGCGCCCGAAATCGCCAGCGCCCGTTGCCGTGCGTCCACACTAAGATAAGCGTTGCGCGAGGAGAGCGCAAGACCATCGCGGTCACGGACTGTCGGCGCGACCAGGACATTGACCGGCAGATTCAGGTCGACAACCATCCTCTTTATCACTACCGACTGCTGCAAATCCTTCCGGCCGAACACCGCCAAATCGGGCTGGACGATATTGAACAGCTTGAGCACCACGGTCGCCACCCCGCGAAAATGATCCGGGCGGAATTTGCCCTCCAACCGCGAGGCCAGGTCGCCCGGCACAACATCGGTATCGAAATCGGGCGGGTAGATCTCCGCTGCCGACGGTGCGAAAATCAGGTCGACACCTTCACCCGCCAGCAGCTTCTTGTCGCGTGCCAGATCGCGGGGGTATTTGGCGAGGTCTTCACGCGGCGCAAACTGGGTCGGATTGACAAAGATGCTGACCACCACAACATCCGCCTGTCGGCGCGCGCGGCGCACCAGCGCCAGATGTCCTTCATGCAAGGCACCCATAGTCGGCACCAACGCAATCTTTTTGCCGCTCTGTCGCATCCGGCGGACAGAGTTCTGCATTGTCCTGGCAGAACGAATCAGCCGCATCGCTTAGCCGTAACTTTCAGAATCTTTGGGATAGTCGCCGGAACGGACGTCGGCGGCGAACTGACTGGCAACTTCCTGCAGCTTGCTGCCGAGATCGAAATAGCGGCGCACAAACTTGGCGTAGAATTCCTCATCCATGCCCATAATATCGTTGATGACCATGATCTGTCCATCGGTGGCGGGCCCGGCGCCAATACCGATAGTCGGGATCTCCAGCGCGGCGGTGACCTCGGCGGCGATCTCGTTCTTGACCGCCTCCAGCACAATCGCAAAACAGCCCGCCTCCTGCAACGCCAGCACCGATTCTTTCAGGTATTGACGTGAGGTCTCAGTCTTGCCCTGCACTTTGTAGCCGCCAAAGCGGTGAATCGACTGCGGCGTGAGGCCGACATGCCCCATCACCGGAATGCCACAATCGCATATCAGCTTGACGCGCGGCGCCATCTCCAGGCCACCTTCGAGTTTCACCGCCTGGGCGCCCGCCTCCTGCAGAAAACGGCCGGCATTGGTAATCGCCACACTGTCGGAGGGCTGATAGGAGAGAAAGGGCATATCGGCCACGACCAGTGCGTGTTCGACGGCTCGCGCCACCGCCTCGACGTGCAGCAACATCTGCTCCATGGTCGCCGAAAGGGTGTTCTTGCGGCCATAGACCACCATATTCAGGGTGTCGCCCACCAGAATGCCATCGACACCGGCGCGGTCGAGAGCACGGGCGGTAAAGTAGTCGTAGGCGGTGAGCCAGACAATCTTCTTGCCCTTGTGCTTGAGCGCCCTGATGGACTGGGGTGTCAACTTTGTCTCTTTCTTTGCCATCTACTTCCTGCCCAACAAATCGTCGCCGGTCGCATAATAGCGCGTTCCCTGCCGCATCGCGGCAATCTGCGCGAAAATCTCTCTAAGATGTTTGGAGTTCTCGACAAAGTCAAGCTGATCGGTCTTCACGACCAACAGCGGAGTTTCATCGTAATGGAAGAAGTGATGATTATAGGATTCGACGATTTCCGCCAGATAATTGGGATCGATACTGCGATCCTCCGTGCTGTTGCGGCGCTTGATCCGCGCCAGCAGGACATCGATCGACGCCGTCAGAAAAACCACCAGATCCGGTTTGGGCAGGTCCTTCTTGAGCAGTGCC
>JBDRQZ010000039.1:0-2546 GCA_043826025.1 bacterium
TGGAGCCTTTGAACAGCTTCTCGATCTGGGCTCGATTTTCGGTGATGATCGTGTTGGTCGGATTGTGCTTTCCGAACCTGAGCGCCGTGCCGGGATTGTCACCGCGCTGTTCCGCGCGCAGCACGTGCCGCGCAATATCGACCGTTTCCGCTTCCGGCTCGACGCTGACAAACCATTCACGATTCATCTGCCGGCCGCCGCCGATGGCGGGCTTTGCGAGGATTGGCAGCTCACCGGTCCCAATCTCTCTGGTTGGTATTCGTTGATCTCCGAGGAAGCGCTGCCATTTGGCGCCTTCGGATTGCTTTGGCAGTTTGAGATCACCAACGTGCTGGAGGAGAATATTTTCTTCGAGTTCACCCTCGATACGACGATCTACAGCGGCGGCAAGACCTTTGAATATCCCCGCTACATCGTCGTGGATGATCCCGAGTTCCTGCGTGAGGGTTTCGAGACCGGCGACATTCCGCCCGCGTTCCTGAACAACTCCGCCAATCCCTGGGGGATCTCGGCAGTGAGCACCTTTGCCGGCAACTATGCAGTCTCCTGCGGCGCTTTCGAGAATGCCGGTGGTTCCAGTCTGAGTCTGGAGCTGGATGTCGGCTTTGCGGATTCGATCAGCTTTGCGGTCTCGGTGGCTAACGAAGATGTCGCGACCAGCGCCGGTGACTTCGAGTTTTACATCGACAGCGAACCGATAATGTCCCATTTGGGTGAACTTCCCTGGTCGCAGGTCGTATTTCCCGTAGAGAGTGGTGGGCACAAGTTCACCTGGCGACTGCTGGTCAATGAAGCCGACCTGAGCGCGCAGCCCCGAGTTTGGGTTGATGAAATAGTTCTCCGTTAGGAGAGGAGGGAAGTGATGATCCGCAAATTAAGTCTGGCCGTTATGGCAGTGCTGCTGCTGGCTGGCGTAACTATATTGGCGCAGACCGATTCGACAGAACCGGCCAAAGTCGTGCCGGCGCCGATTCCGACCATTGTGCCGGAGGGCGTCCTCTATGATTTCGAGGGTGATACAATCGTGCTGCGGCACGGCTGGATCGGAGTCACCGACACCTTGATCGGCGGTAGATCGACCAGTGTGCTAAGCATTGTGGCCGACGGCGCCAACGGCAGCAAACAGGCGCTGCAAATGACCGGGACCGTGATCTCGGATAACCCCTATGTCATGTTTGGCGGTGGCAGTTCACGTTTCGGGCACGACTCGCTCATTGCCTTCGATGTTTCCGGGCTGACCGGAGTGCGATTCTGGGCCAAGGGCGACGGCAACACCTATCGGATCGATCTGCCGACAGCGGGAATCACCGACTACATGTTCTATTCTTTCGCGTTCACGCCGCCTGCCGATGAGTGGCGCGAATACAAGATTCCCTTCAAGGGTTTCAAGCAGCAGCCCTACGGCGCTAAAGTTCCCTGGACCGGGACCGATGTGATCGGCGTCCACTTTTTCACGGTCGGCGGACCGCTGGAGAAATTTAAGTTGCTCGTTGACCAGATTGAGTTTTATAAATAGGTAAGATAGTCGGGTATCAAGCGTAACGGTGCACGACTACCGCACGCTTGTCGATGGTAATCGCAACCTCGCTCTCGACAAATTCGTTACGCAGAGGCCAGGTAGAACCAAAAGCTATCCTGGCCTCTTTTAATTCCCACCTGACGCCACTGACCGACAATTCGATTTCATCGGACAGAGGCAGAACCGAAACGCCATCGCCCGGCTTGCCGGAGAGGGTGATCGCCTGCGACTCAATCATGTAAATATGCTGCCGGTGATCGACGAGTCTGACTCTGGCATCAGGGAAATCCCGCGCTGTCTGCAGACAGAAAATATTCGCCAGCATCTGATCAGACTCAAAGTCGGTGTCAATCGCGCCGTAAATGTCAATCTGCCGGAATCCGCGCTCCAGCAGGTAGCGCAACGCCAGCTCGCCATCGGTCTTGTCTTTGTCGGAATCAAAGATAACCTGCTCGCAGTCTGCGTATTCCTCCAGCAGTTGCGGCTCGATAGAATCGAAATCCCCAAGCAGCACGTGGGGTCGAAGTCGGAACTCGGTGAACAGGATCAACGCGGCGTCGACTGCAACAACGGTTCCACCAGCGAGAGCCGCAGTCAATTTCTCTCGATAGAAATCATACTGCTCCCGCGGATAGCTTCCCGCCAGCCAGATTGTCGCTTCTTTGCTCATATCCTCTTTCGTTTGTGGGAAAGGTTGCTCACTTGGGTCATAGACGTTATACTCCCATTCAGGTGAGAAAACAAGGAGTTTCTGACATGACTCAGTTGGGGCGCATTCTATCATTATTGCTTCTTCTGCCGGCAATGGCGGCAGCGCAGTCAACGGCTGACTGGCTGACTTATTACGAGAAATCCAATTATCTCGAAACCCCGCGCTATGAGGAGACCATCGACTACTGCCGTCGGCTGGCCGCCAATTCGCCGTTGCTGGAATACACGATCTTCGGCGTCAGTCCGCAGGGTCGGGAGCTACCGCTGTTGATCCTGGACACCGACCGCGAATTCGACCCTGAAGGTCCGCTGACGC
>JBDRQZ010000040.1:0-2112 GCA_043826025.1 bacterium
GATAGGATAAACTTACGTGATCGATCTCCATCTCCATACCAACTATTCTGACGGACGGGCCACGCCTGCCGAGGCGGTGCTGCTGGCACGTGAGCGCGGACTTACGGCGATCTCAATTACCGACCATGATACCTTCGCCGCCCTCGATGAGGCGCTGGCGCTGGCCGATGAGGAGTTGGAGATCATCAGTGGGATCGAACTCTCCTGCCAGCATGACAATTCCGATATCCACATGCTGGCCTACTTCGCCGACCACCATTTCAAGCCTCTCGCCGACAAAGTGATTTTTTATTCGGACGAACGTTTGAAACGAGGACGTGCAATTGTCGAGAAGCTCAATGAGCTTGGTATCGACCTGCGCCTCGACACGGTGATGGACCTCTCCGAGGTGGGGACGGTCGGGCGGCTGCATGTCGCCGATGCGCTGGTCAAGGAGGAGTTTGTCCACACGGTCGATGAGGCGTTCAACCGCTACCTCGGTTACCATGCGCCGGCTTATGTCGCCAAAGCCTATTTCGATCCGGAGCAGGCCATCGAGTTGGTGCACCAGGCGGGGGGGATTGCAGTGATGGCGCACCCCGGCACGGTGCGGCGCGACGAGGTCATTCCCGGTCTGGTGGAGATGGGGCTAGACGGGATCGAAGTCTATCACGCCAAACACTCGCCGACCTTGGTCCGTCACTACAAGAAGATTGCCGCCAAACATGGCTTGACCGTGACCGGCGGTTCCGACTGGCATGGTCGCAACGACCACCGCTCGGAGATTGGCTCACAAAAAGTGCCCGATTCGATCCTTCACGATATGCGCGAGTATCTCGCCAAACGACAGAGCAGACCTTGAAAGGAGCATCAGTGAAAGCGCGACTTGCACTCCTGTTGATCGCAATACTCTCTCTCACTTTCTCATTTTCACTTTCAGCCGCCACCCTGACCGCCGAGGAGCAAGCGCGGGTGGATTACCTGCGTTCTGCATTAGAGGCGCTACGAGATGGAACCGAAGTTCCAACTGACTCGCTGTCAGGTCCCGGAAGCTACAAGTGCGGCACACCGCTGGTGCTCGAGGCCTGGCATTACCACCAGAAGTACGGTTCCGCTCTGGGACTGGATGACATGTTCGCTCGTCCCAGTGATGAGACTTTCCCTGAGACTTTCGACTCTCCGGGCGGTCACTTCAAGATACACTATACTACCGACCCGACCAACATCCACGTGGTTAACACCGATTACGGCGATCAGAACCGCAACGGCGTTACAGACTATGTTGAAATGGTCGCGCGCATCGCCGACTCCGTGTGGCAGAAGCAGATAGTCGCAATGGGTTTCCACGCTCCGGTGGACGACGGCGAGTTTGAATGGGGTGGGGATAGTCGCTATGACATCTATCTGGAGCATCTGGATCCGAAATATTACGGTTTGACTTATCCTGACGGCGTTGCCGTTGGGAATGGGCAGCAAGCGACATCCTATCTGGTCCTGCGAAATCACTATGAGGTTCTGCCGGAGTACAGCGATCGCCCGCTAGAGGCGCTTGAGGTGACCGCCGCACACGAGTTCTTCCATGCAATCCAATTCTGGTATGATGCTTACGAGGACAACGATGATACAGTCGAACACCAGCCGAATCCGTTTTGGCTGGAAATGTCGGCTGTCTGGATGGAGGAGCAGTGCTACGACAAGGTCAACGATTATTACTACTATCTGCCTGGGTATACTCCCTACGTCCATCGATCACTGCGTTTCTTTGAGGCGAGTTCGGCCTACCCCTACGGTGCCGCCATCTTTCCCATTTACCTGTCGGAGACTTTTGGGCAGGGAATCGTCAAGACCATCTGGGAGAATTGTGCCACAATCAAGGGCATGAATTTTCTCTATGGCGCGCTTCAAGACGCCATCGATCAGTACAGCAATGGTACGCGTGCGTTTGAAGACGTCTTCGCCGAGTACAGTCGGTGGCTATTCTTCACCGGCGGCCGCAAACCCTACTTCTTCGAAGAGGCGGCAAATTACCCGAAGATACCAGACACGGACACCATTGGTACAGAGGTCAGTCGGCCGTACATTCGCTACTATTCGGACTTTCCGACCGCAGTTGACCGCGATTACGGTTTCTTC
>JBDRQZ010000041.1:0-5760 GCA_043826025.1 bacterium
CTCCACACCTTTCCGGATCGGCAAAATCGAAGCTGAAATCGGCAAGCTCCTCAAAGGCATCCAGCGCCGTCGGGTGCTGTTGATTGACGACAACCCTGAGTTTCTTAATTCCTCCCGCGACTGCCTCGAAGCCGACAACAATGTTGTCTCTGTCGCCAACAACTTTGCGGAGGCCGTGGAATTACTCGAATCGCAGGAATTTGATCTGGTCATCACCGACCTGCGTCTGCCCGATGGCAATGGCATTGATCTGTATCGCCGCGTCAAGCGCAAAAACCCCGACTTACCGGTAATCCTGATTACTGCTTATCTCACACCGGGTGTTCTCGAAGAAATCAAGCAGTCCGGTGTGACGCGTTTTATGCCGAAGCCGATTGACTTTACCGCCCTCGAGGCGACCTTTACAATTCTCCAGCCGGTCGCCTGAGCCTGAATTCTCAGCAATTCTCCGACATCAGTTTCTGCATCTCGCGATGAATCTTGCCATTGGTGGCGAGGATATATTTGTCGAAAATCGAATAGCGTTTGCCGCAGAAATCGGTGACTCGTCCACCCGCCTGCTCGACAATCACGATCGCTGCCGCGGTGTCCCAGGGGTGCAGCTTCAATTCCCAGAAACCATCAAAACGCCCCGCCGCCAGATAGCAGAGATCCAGCGCCGCCGAGCCGGCGCGCCGCACCGCTTGCGCTCGGCGCGCAAACACATTGAAGTAATTGAGGTTATTCTCTTTGCTGGTCTGAATGTCATAGGGAAAGCCGGTGGCCAGCAGAGACTCCGAGAGCTTGCGCCGACTTGTGACCCTGATCGGCTTGCCATTGAGCCGTGTCGGCAAACCGGCTGCCGCAGTGAAGAGTTCATCGAGATTGGCGTCATAAACCACCCCGACAATCATCCGGCCGCGATACTCCAGCCCAATCGAGACACACCAGAAGGGGAACCCATGCGTGTAATTGGTGGTGCCGTCGAGCGGATCGACGATCCAGCGGAACTCCGACTCGGTGTCGATCGCGGCCGCTTCTTCCGTCAGGAAAGAAAACTCGGGATATTCGCTTTGCAGCTTGCCGACAATCAGCTTCTCGCTGGCAACATCCATTTCGGTAACCAGATCGATTGCACCTTTGCGACGCACCGAGCGCTTTGAGTTGACATTTCGCTTGAGTAACTTGCCCGCCTCAGCCGCAACTGCCGCCGCCGACTTGATAAACCGGCGTAGCCGCCGATCTGAAATCCCCTGAACCCTGTTCAAACCGCCTCCTGATCCTGATACTGAAGTTGATAGAGCCGCCAATAGAAACCCTGCTTGGCGAGCAGTTCATCATGTTTGCCCGCCTCGACAATTCGGCCCCGGTGGAAGACAAGAATTTTGTCCGCTTCCTTGATCGTCGAGAGCCGGTGCGCGACAATCACCGCAGTGCGTCCGGTGAATAGATGTTTGAGCGCCTGCTGGATGATCTGCTCGGTTTGGTTGTCGACTGAACTGGTGGCCTCATCGAGAATGATTACTCGGGGATCATGCGCCAATGCGCGGGCAAAGCTCACCAACTGGCGTTCGCCGACTGAAAGCAGGGTGCCGCGCTCGCCGACTCGATGGTTGAGACCATCGGCCAACCTGCGAATCAGCGGCATCAAGCCGACCTGCGTCGCCGCCGCCTGGACGCGCTCCGGGGCGATATCTTCGGCATTGAGTGTGATGTTTTCCGCAATGGTGCCGGAAAACAAAAAGACATCCTGCAGCACCAGGCCAATCTGCTCCCGCACCTTTTCCGGATCGAGCCGTTTGACATCTATGCCATCGAATCGCAGCGTCCCCTCCTGATAGTCATAGAAGCGGCAGATCAAACTCACCAGCGAACTCTTGCCCGCCCCCGTAGCGCCGACCAGCGCCACTTTCTCGCCCGGTTCGATTTTCAGGTTGATGTCCCGCAGCACCCAGTCCTGCGCATTGTAAGCGAAGTTCACATTTTCAAACTCGACGCGGCCTTCATTCTTCTGAGGAGTCTCCGGTAGCTCCGGCGCGATCACCTCCGGCTCGCTGTCCAGCAGCTTGAAGACTCGCTCCGAGGCCGCCATTGCCGCCTGTAGGATATTGTACTTCTCCGCCAGATCGCGCAGCGGATGATAGAAGCTTTCCATATACTGGAAGAAGGCCACCAGCGTACCCAGCGTAACCAGCTTCTGCAGATGCAGCCCACCACCATACCAGATGATCAACGCCAGACTGACCGCGCCGATGATTTCCACTGCCGGGAAAAACACCGCATAGTAAAGCACCGAGCGGTGATGCGCCGCGCGCAGGTCGCTGTTGACTTTGTTGAATTGGTCGAAGACTTTCCTTTCCTGAACGAAGTACTGAACTTCGCTGATTCCCGCCAGCTTGTCCTGCACATAGGAGTTGAGCCGGGCCAGAATCAGGCGCACCTGGCGATAGCTGTCGCGGGCCCGTTTACGGAAAACCAAAGTCGCCCCCAGCAGCAAGGGCAGGATGATGAAAGCCACCAGCGACAACTTCACCGAGAGATAGAACATCATCGCGACAATGCCCACCACCTGCGCCAGATTGCCGAAGATTGCCACTGCGCCGGAGGCGAACAACTCATTGAGCGCATTGACATCGTTGGTAATGCGAGTCAGCAGCCGCCCCGTGGGATTCTTGTCGTAGAATCCGAGATGCATCGTCTGTACGTGTATGAAAATCTCCCGCCGCAGGTCATACATCGCCTTCTGACCGATCCACTGCATTACATAGAACTGGCCATAGCCGACACCGAACTGCAGCACCAGCACCAGCAAGTAGATAAGCGCGATACTCCGCAGGCCATGTGCCGCACTCTGCTTCATCGCCTCGATAATGATGCTACCCAGATGGGGCATGCCGAAAAGAGCAGTGTGACCGCCAAATGCGGTGGCCGTCTCTTTAATCAGCGAGATCGGCCGGATATAGTTGTCGATTGCGATCTTAAGCAGGTAGGGCCCCGCCAGCATCAAGCCGGAACCGGCTAACAGCAGCAGTGCCGCGCCACCGAGTTGCCACTTATAGGGATAGAGATAGGTCAGAAGCCGCTTCATTAGCGCGGCGTCATAACCCTTGCCCAGCTTTTCTTCTTCGCGGTAGTCGTCGACACTCATGCCCACGCCTCCAACTCGCTGGCCAAAAGCTCCTTGCGGATAATCTCCCAGTAGCGACCTTGCAGCGAGAGCAACTCCTCATGCGTGCCTCGTTCGACAATCGTGCCCTGATCGAGCACCACAATCTTGTCGGCGCGCTTGATAGTCGAAGGCCGGTGGCTGATCAAGAGAATCGTCGACTTGCCACTGTACTCGGCGAGGTTGTGCAGAATCGCTTCCTCAGTCTGGGTGTCCACCGACGAGAAAGAATCGTCGAACACCAGAATCGGCGGTTTGATCAACAGCGCCCGCGCCAAGGCCGCCCGCTGCTTCTGACCGCCGGAGAGCGTGATGCCGCGCTCACCCAACAACGTCTGATAGCCGCGAGGGAAGCTCTCGACTTCACTGTCAAAGGCCGCCAATTGAGCCGCATGTTCGATGCTATCTGGATCGGTAGTCTGTTGCGCAAAACCGATATTTTCTTCAATCGTCGTTGAGAACAGATATGACTCCTGCGGCACAAAACCGATCAGCGACCGCAGGTGATCGAGTTTCATCTGATTGATGTCGATGCCGTCGATGAAAATGCTGTCAATCGGTACCGGGAATCTGCGCATCAAGAGCGACACCAATGTCGACTTGCCGGAACCGGTCGCGCCGACAATCGCCAGTTTTTCGCCGGGCTGCACCTCGAAGCTGACATCTTTAAGCAATGGCGTATCGCTGCCGGGGAAGCTGAAAGTCAGCTTCTCGACTTTGATCGCGCCCTTGCCGATGGGCGCCAGCGGCCGCGCCGGATCGACCACGTCGGGCCGCTCCTGCAGCATCTGATCAATGCGAGCCATCGAGGCGGAACCGCGTTGATAGAGGGAGATCACAAACCCGAAGCCAATCATCGGCCAGATCAGCATCTGCAAGTAAACATAAAACGCCACCAGTTCGCCGAGAGTCATCGTCCCGAAAATCACCTGCCGCCCACCCATCCAGATAACGATCAGCAGTATCGTCCCCGCCAGGAACATGATCCCCGGCATAAACAGCGCCCGCACGCGCGCCAGCGACATGTTGAGATCGATGTATTTCTCATTGATGCCCTCGAACTTGCGCTGCTGCTGCAGCTCGCGCAGATAGGCTTTGATCACGCGCACCCCGGCTAAGTTTTCCTGCACGAAGGAAGACATAAAGGAAAAGTGGTCCTGGATCTTCCTGAACCGCTTGTGTACCTGCTGGCCGATCTGCCACATCAGAATCGACAACAAGGGCAAGGGAATCAGCGCGTAGAGCATCAGCTTTGGCGAGAGAACGATCAGCGCCGTGATTACAAAAATCGCGCTGACAATCGAGTTGATGAAGTACATGACCGCCGGACCGACCATCATCCGCACCGCTTCCATATCGTTCGAAGCGCGCGCGATAATATCGCCGGTCGGTGTGCGCTGGTAGAAAGATGCCGAGAGCTTGAGCAGATGGCCGAAGAACTCATTGCGCAGGTCATACTCAATGTGGCGTGAGGCCCAGATGATTGTGCGGCGCTGGAAGAAGCGGAAGACCCCGGCCACCACGGCAATCCCGGTGATCATCAACGCGTAGTCAAGTAGCTGCTGTGCGTTAGTGCCGTTGGTGATTGCGTCAATCGCATCCTTCAAGATCCAGGGCAAAATCGTCGTAAAGGCGCTTGTGCCGACGACGGCCACGACGCCCCAGATGAAATAGTGCCGATACTTGCGCAGGAACTTGTAGAGGGTCTGCAGATGGGAGGTTTGCTTATCTTTCAACTGAGCTCGTTTCTTCACTATTCAAACAGTGCCGGCGGCAGTACCAGACCTGCCCCGCCGCGCGCCACAATGCAATTACGCCCGCCGTCACCGGGTCGTTGGCAGCCTGAGAGTCTCCTTGACAGGAACACTCCGGTGCCGCAAATTCTCTTTAGAAGATACGCGCCGGAACGCAGTTCTCAATCGTAATTGTGAAGTTCGTACTCGATAATACGGTCGGCAAACTGGCCCGCCTGCTGCGCATGGCCGGATTCGATACCGCCTATGTGGCGGAGGATGCCATCTCGCGGGTCATCGCGATCTCCCGCGAACAGGAGCGCATGATCGTCTCCCGCAACTCCCGGTACGAGGAGTTGACATTGGTCGCCGCTTTCCATCATGTTGAGTCAGACATGCCCGCAGAGCAGTTGTTCGCGCTGCTCAGCAGGCTTGCCCTCGATCTCGAAGAGGATCGCTTCCTCAGCCGCTGCCTGGAATGCAATGAGCCGCTCGAGAAGGTGAACAAGCAGGAAGTCGCCGGTCATGTCTGGCCCTATGTCTGGAAAACGCAAAACGAATTCCGGCGCTGCCCCGGCTGCGCGCGGATCTACTGGCGCGCCACCCATGTTGAGGCGATGCAGGAAAAGCTAATGAGGATTAAGAGTGAGCTTGACCAGATGCGGCGGAACCGGCAGTGACCTTCTCCTGGGATTTGCCCAGACTCACCTTAAGCTGAAGTGTCCAGGACAAACCCGGTTGCAGTGACACCTGCCACTGGGGCAGGAGCAGCGTCCCCTGCTGCACCTTCTCAAAGCCACCCTCAGAGAGTGAGACGGTGAACAGCGGCAGGCTCCAGAGTGAGGCGCTCTGGTCGGCAGTGATGCCGAATTCGTAATCGTA
>JBDRQZ010000042.1:0-5105 GCA_043826025.1 bacterium
ATTTCAGTCAATTGGATTGACGTTGGGTCCTGCCGACCGGGTATCCTCAGCGTTCTGCTGGCGGTTGTCCTGCTTGGATTCGGCGGTCAGCTATCGGCAACGCCGATGCAGTGCGGCCACACCGCCCAGCCAACCTGCCTCAATTCACTTAGTCTGCCCGCCGGGCTCTGCGTTGCGGACGGCTGGAGTGTCGATGACCCAACCGCATCAGCACCGCTCCATTTTGCGGGTGTCGACGACCATGGCTTCGGGGTCAGCCATGCCAACCGATTTGTCGGGGTCAGCATGTTTATTACTCATGTCGCGATCCAGGCGATCCGCCCGACCGCCGGTCAGACCACTGCGATTCTGCGAGTCCGGTTCGGCGATGTCACTAGTTTTGGCGACTTGCGACCCGGTGCGGTAGTCGACACCGAGATTGTCGCATTGCCGACCTCGCTCTCCAGTCTTGACTATATCGTCGTGGATCTCGACACGACAATTAATACCATGGGTGGGACTATCTGGCTCGAAATGTACTATCCCACCGCCGGCGGCAATTGCCAGGGGACGCGCGAGAAGTACACCCCCGGCCAGCTTGGCGAGTCGTTCGTGGTTACGCATGAATCGAGCGCGGCTGCCGAAACCTGGGTCGACTATGAAAATGTCAGCCCCGATACCAGCGGCTCCTACAATGACCGGGCGTGCGTTCTGCGACCCCTGCAACTGACCGATTGTGCCCGGACCTGTTATGTAACTGTCGGCGGGTTGGATTTTCAGACTTCCGAAGATGGCGATTCGATATCTCTGGGCTGCTTCATAACCGAGCCGCCGGTCGACACGGTGATAGTCGACATATCCTCGACCGATTCCACCGAGGGTATCCCGCGCGCCAGTCAGTTCATTTTCACGCCCACCAACTGGAGCATCACCCAGAACTTCTGGGTAGTCGGGCAGGATGATCCTATCACCGATGGCGATATCTTCTATCACATTCAGGCGGTCGCTACCTCGAATGACAGTTGCTACGACGGTGAATTCAATCAGTACGGCTGCTCCAACATCGATAATGACATAGCATTCATCGGGACCATGCCGGTGGGTAACGCCAACAATCCAGCCGATATCACCGGTCACGGCAGTGTCGGTTATGACTACGAGATCGGCACCTATGAGGTGACCAACGAGCAATACGCCGAGTATCTAAATGCGACTGCCGTCTGCGACTTCCAGCAGGCGTGGGATCCCTTCATGTTCACCGACCCGATGGGCGGTATCGAGCGGGTCGGCGACTGCCCCAACTCGAGCTACGTGGTCAAAGCCAATATGGGCAACAAACCTGTCAACTTCCTGACCTTGCAGGACTGCATGCGTTTCGTCAACTGGCTGCACAACGGCAAACCGACCGGCGGGCAGGATCCGACAACGACTGAGAACGGTGTCTACGACTTGTCGCTGGGTCTATTCTCGATCATCCCACGGCAGAGCGGCGCGACCTGGGCAGTCGGCACGATCGATGAGCTTTACAAAGCTGCTTTCTATGACCCGGTCGATCCCGGCGCCGATGCAAACGGCACGCTGGACTATTGGTTGTTCCCGACTTCCAGCGATGCAGGCGCGGTGCAGGCCACTGCCAACTCGGTGGGAGATATCAGTAATCCGGGACCCGATGTTGTCAACTTCGGTGATGCCGCAATCTGGAATGGTGTAATCGGCAATGTCACTACGGTCGGCAGTGCCGGGCCATTGGCAGCCAGCCCGAGTGGCTCTTATGATCAGTGCGGCAATGTCGCCGAATGGACCGAGGACCAGTATACCGGTGGCGGATTCACCTTCTCGCATGTCGTCGGCTCCAATTGCCATAGCGGGCTCTTGCCGGCCGCTCCGGAATTCGACAAAGACTCGCTGACGACACCGTCGCAGAGCGCTTATGTCGGCTTTCGGGTGGTCAAGCTGAATCCCACCGGTTCCGGCGTCTGTGGCGACGCCAACACCGACAGCATCACGAATATTACCGACGCGGTGTACCTGATTCAGTACATCTTCAACAGTGGCCCAGCGCCGGTGCCGCTTCTGGCGGGCGATGCCAATTGCGACGGCATTGTCAATATCACCGACGCTGTCTACCTGATTCAGTTCATCTTCGGCGGCGGTCCCGACCCCTGCGATCCGGACGATAATGGTGTTCCGGACTGCTAAGAGGAACGGACCGGAAGAGTTCGAAGGCAGGTCAATCTCGACCTGCCTTCTTTCTTGCCTCGGCGATCCAGATAGCGAGGTGTTCGCAGCACGCGATTTGGAGGGCACCGTACTCTGGCTCTATTGGGACCTTCATGATCTTGACTTATCTCAACGTACCTTAGCCGCCGGATTTGCCCCGGCATCGGCTCCTGAGGTGGGCCACAAATGAAGACAATCGTCAAGAAATTCGCAGTCGTCGTAGTAATTCTCGGCCTGCTGTTTCTCGTGATCCGCGGCGACTTTCTCAGCCCCTCTCCCTTCGTGATCGGCGGGCAACTCCTGGCACTTGCCATCCTGGTTTCGGCCAGAGTGGCTTTCGGCAGACAGGATTTCAGGATTGGCGCCGACCCTGGCAGCGGGCAACTGATCAGTGACGGTCCCTATCGCTTTATCCGTCACCCGATGTACGCCGGTGCGTTGCTGCTGATCTGGGCGAGCATCGCCGGCCACTGGTCGCTTGTCAACGCCGTTGACGGCGTAATCGTGTCAGCCGTGGCGCTATACAGAGTAGTGCTGGAGGAGGAAGCGCTCAAAGAGCATTACAGCGACTATGCAGAATACAGCCTGCACACCAGGAGGCTTATTCCGTTCCTGTTCTGAGTGAAGAGGGTCCGCTGACCTGGATTCGATCAATCAGACGCTAGAACTCTTCCCCGTCGGCGAAGTAAAAATAGACCTTGTGCAGCGCCTCGCGTAACTTGACCTCATCCTGCACCCGCTTCTCAGGCGGCTTGCGGCGACTCGGCTTGCGAGCCTGATCCTGCTGCGCCAGCTCGGTCGCCGAGGAGGTCAGAGTATTCTCGACCTGCGCGACGAATCCGGGCCACTCTGGGTGCAACGTCCCGGTGGCATCGTAAAGCAGTTGCACCGAACGCATCGCCGAGGTGGCCAGCATCGACTGGTCAACCATGCCATAGTAGGCGCGCGGCAATGGCAAAAGCACCGAGACAAAGAGCACTGTGCCCGCTACCAGCCAGCCGCGCAAAGCACCGATCACTGCGCCACCATACTGGTCGCGCTTACCTAGTTTCTGCACGTCGATCAGTCGCGCCAGCAGCTTGGCGAGCAGCTTGAACACCGCGAAAGTGAGCGCCAGGACAATGACAAACGCCAGAATAGCAATCGTCAGAGGTGAAGCCTCGACGGCATTGGCGAGCTCAATCGCGATGAAATCGAGCTTCCCGGTAGTGATAATTATCGCGGCACAGAGCCCGACAAAACCCATCACTTCACGGATAAAGCCCTTCTTGGAGCCGATGCCCATGAAAGCCAGAACGAATATCAGCGGTATCAAGTTGAACAGCATACCACCCTCCCGGGTCGAAGTACTGTGTTGCCCGCCGCACCCGGCAGACGTTAAGTAGGTCAAGACCTCTTGGGTCTTGACATTTTCTCTCAATCAGCCAAGCTCCGAGAGAGCCTGACCTACGATTTTCGCGATCCAGTAGGTCAAGAGCTCTTGCACCTGACGAATCTGTATTAATTCTTAGGGATGTTGAAAAGCTTACGCAAGCCCCAATCTTGCGGGGACTTGAATTCGCAGATAATTACTGGGGAGTGGCGGCCAGGCGCGCCTGCACCAGTCGGCTGACCAGCTTGCCGTCAGCGCGGCCGCCAACTTCGGGCATCAAGAGCTTCATCACCTTGCCCATGTCGGCCGGTCCGGCCGCGCCGCTGTCGGCAATCGCTTTCTCGACTATGGCTGTCAGCTCCGCCTCGCTCAACGCCTGCGGCAGATAGCCCTCGATCAGCTCCAGTTGGGCGCGTTCCCGCGCGACGAGGTCTTCCCGTCCCCCCCTGGCAAACTGCTCGATCGACTCCCGCCGCCGCTTGGCGGCCGAGGCCAGGACCTTGATGATGTCATCCTCGGTCAGGGCCTCCCGCTTTTCGATCTCGCGGTACTTGATATCGGACTTCAAATGGCGAATCAGGTCAGCACGTTCGCGCTGACCTGATTTCATCGCTTGAATGAGGTCGGTATTGAGCCTGTCGAGCATCGCCATTAGCGAGGACTCCGATTGCGACGCGCTTTGCGCTTGGCCGCATTCATCTTCCGCTTTCTGCGGTCAGATGGTTTCTCGAAATGCTGATGCTTCTTTATGTCGGAAAGGATACCAGCCTTCTCACAAATCTTGTTGAAACGTCTTAACGCTTTCTCAAAAGACTCATCATCACGAACTTTGACACCGGTCACCTATGAACCCACCTCCCTTCAGGCGGATAGAAATAGTAACCCAATTAACTCACTATTTGGACGATATCAACCTAATAAATCATTGTCAAGCTATATCTTGGCGCGAATCAGTTAATCTTCCAACTCGGCCCCGCCGATCTTGATCTTGCCAGCCGACTGATTATTGGGTATACGTTATGATCGACTATTCCCGAGGAGGAAAGATGTCACGTCCCGTTTACATAGTCTTCATGTTTGCCCTGTTTTGCCTGCTCCTGACCCCGGCGCTCATGCCGCGCTCAATTTCACCAGAAGAATTGGTCAGCATCAAATGGCTAACGCATCCCGAACTCTCTCCCGACGGCAACCGGATTGCGTTCCAGGTGCGAATCGCCGATCTGGAGAAATCGCGCTACCAGCAGGATATTTACCTCTGCGACCTGGTCTCCGGCCGGACAAGTGAGCTGCTCCTCACCGACAAAGATGAGAGAGCGCCCCAGTGGTCGCTGGACGGCGCTTTCCTTGGTTTCCTCTCCGACCGTGGCGACTCTAGCGAGAGCGAGCCAATTGTCCAAGTCTGGCTGCTGCCGCTGTCCGGCGGTGAGGCGAAACAGCTTACCGAGTCGCCGACGAGCATCGAGCAATTCCGCCTCTCGGAGGATGGCAAATACATCTATTATCTCGCCGAACAGGAACGCCCGGCGCCGAAACA
>JBDRQZ010000043.1:0-2270 GCA_043826025.1 bacterium
CGCAAGCGGCAGGCAACAACCTGCCGCTTCTTTTCTGACTTATGCTTCAACCGATACTTTATATCATCGCCTCTTACCTCCTGGGAGCCATACCGTTTTCAATCCTCGTTTGTTACCTGATCAAGGGCGTGGATGTCCGAAACTTCGGCTCCGGTAACGCTGGTGCGACGAATGTCTACCGAGTGGCGGGACTGCCGGCGGCGATCATCGCCTCGGTGCTGGATATCGCCAAGGGGGCGCTTCCAGTACTTGCTGTCAAGCTCACTCTGCCAGGGCAGGAGTGGCTACAGGTCGTCTGCGGCTTGGCGGCGGTGCTCGGTCACATCTTCCCGGTGTTCGTCGGTTTTCGTGGCGGCAAAGGGGTCAACACACTGCTCGGCATGCTGCTGGTGCTGTTGCCACTTGAGGTCGGGATCTGCCTCGCGATCTTCGCGCTAACCTTCTTTTTCAGCCGCATCGTCTCGTTGGGCTCCATCATAGCTGGAGTGTCACTTTCACTAATCGTCGTAATCGAAAAGTACGCAATCGGAAAAAATCTCTCCTATCTCATAGTTTGCACTTGCCTGCTGGTGAGCCTTCTTGTATTATTCACGCACAGGGCGAATATCAAGCGGCTCATTACTGGTCAGGAAAGTAAGCTGTCGCGCTAGCTTGGCGCCGGCAGCGGTAGGTGGCTTATCTAGATGGCGCAGGTGTCGATATTGGGTGCGGGAAGCTGGGGAATCGCCCTGGCAACCGTCCTGCTCGACAACAATCATCAGGTGACGCTCTGGGAGTTCGACCGCGAAGCTGCGGATCGACTCAACCAGTTGCGTGAAGAACCTGACAAGCTTCCCGGTATCACACTCCCCGACAGCGTAACGATCACCTCCGATCTGGATGCGGCGGTCGGCGATGCCCAATTTCTCCTGCTGGCAGTGCCGGCCCAGATCATGCGGCAGGTTGCCGAACAACTGGCCGGCTTGCGCTGCGAGGCCGAGGCTTTGGTGCTGCTGGCGAAGGGCATCGAGGTTCGCAGTTTGAAACGCATGTCCGAAGTCATGACGGAGGTTCTGGGGCAAGAATTCTCCAGCAGACTCTGCGCGGTTTCGGGGCCTTCGCATGCCGAGGAAGTGGCGCGCAGTCAGCCGACTTCTGTGGTCGCAGCAGGAGCGGATTCACAGACTGTCGAATCAGTGCAGCAGTTACTCTCTACCGGCAGCTTTCGGGTGTACTCATCTACCGATCTGGTCGGCGTGGAACTGGGCGGTGCGCTTAAGAATGTGGTCGCCCTGGCCGCAGGTATCCTGCATGGGCTCGAACTCGGTGACAATACCATGGGGGCACTCTTGACGCGCGGGCTGGCGGAGATTTCCCGGCTCGGCAACTGTCTGGGAGCGCAAGCCGAGACTTTCGCGGGGCTGTCCGGGCTGGGCGACCTGGTTACCACGGCGGCCTCACGGCATAGTCGCAATCGCTATGTCGGCGAACGCATCGGCCGGGGTGAGAAGCTGCCGCAGATTCTCAAGTCGATGAAGATGGTGGCGGAAGGGGTCGAGACCACGCGAGCGGCGGTCAGATTGGCGGCGCGCTGGGAGGTAGAGATGCCGATCACCGAACAGGTACATGAGGTGCTGTTCAATGGCAAGCCGCCGCTGGAGGCGATTAGCGACCTGATGAGTCGCGAGTTGAAGCGAGAGGTTTACAGTTAACCATAGATAGTGAGGCGGGTGGAGTGAAAACGGAAGACAGGAAGCTATATTACTCGATTTCCGAAGTCGCGGAGCTCACCGAGGTGAAACCCTATGTGCTGCGCTTCTGGGAAAAAGAGTTTCCTCTACTCAAGCCAAAGAAGAATCGGGGAGGCAATCGCACCTACCAGGAGCATGAGATTGCGCTGATCAATCGGATTAAGCAACTGCTCTACGAAGAGGGTTACACGATTGAGGGCGCACGCCAGAAGCTGCGTGAGGTGCATAAGGAGGTCCGTCGCGACCAGAAGCTGCGCAAGGCGCTGGACCAGGTGAAAATGGAACTCCTGGAAATAGAGCGCTTGCTATCGGACGGCAAAGACATTTAATTGTCGGTTGCGTTGTGGGCGGCAGATGTCCTCATCTGCCCCAGACGTGTACGGCAGTTGCCCAGGTTTGTCCCGTGCGGGACACGGAATCTGCCGGTGGTGAAGACATATCGGGGCGTGGCGCAGTCTGGTTAGCGTACTCGCTTGGGGTGCGAGAGGTCGGCAGTTCGAATCTGCTCGCCCCGATTTTTGCATGTACTGTAGGTCAAGG
>JBDRQZ010000044.1:0-2343 GCA_043826025.1 bacterium
CTATTATCAGCTTGCCGATACCTGGCTCTGGTTCAGCCACTACCCGATCAAGCTGGCCCTGGTGGGCGAACCGGGGCCGAAGAAGAATGAGATTCTGCGTCAACTGGCGCATACCCACTATCCGCGCTCAGTGATTATTCACCTGCAGCCGGGGATCGATGAACTGCAGGTGGGGCGCTTCCCGCTCGAAGCCGGCACCGAACCACTGCTTTACGTTTGCCAGCAGACCTCCTATTCCGATCCGATCACCGCCGCTGATGATGTTCCCGCGCGCATTCTGGAGTTCATGAAGTCGGTCACGGGATCCGCGGGCAACTGATGCGGCTCTCTAATCATCTCGGAAGCAGGCGGCAATGAACACCTTCTGGCGCGTGACGCGAATCATGACCCACCGCCTGACGAAGAAGTATCGCTTCTCCGAGACTACGGTGTTGATCGTGCTCGCCTGCATTGTCGGCCTGGCAACAGCCCTCGGCGCGGTGGCTTTCATTCGCCTGATACTGTATGCCAAGGGCCTCTTCTTTGGCAGCTCGGTCGATCTCGTGCATCTGGTTTCTCAGGACTTGCAGTATTGGGAGATCCTGATTCCGGCCGTCGGCGGGCTGCTGGTCGGTCCGATCGTTTACAAATTCGCAAAAGAAGCGAAAGGCCACGGGGTGCCGGAAGTTATGGTAGCTGTGGCATTCAAGGGTGGCATGATCCGGCCGCGCGTCGCAATTGCCAAGGCAGTCGCCTCGGCGATCTGTATCGGTTCGGGCGGTTCGGCCGGACGTGAGGGACCGATTGTTCAAATCGGCGCTGCGATCGGCTCAGTGGTCGGCCAGATCTTCCACATGTCTGAACGTCGGGTGCGGGTGTTGGTCGGCTGTGGCGCGGCCGCGGGTATCTCGGCGGTGTTTAATGCGCCGATTGCCGGGGTGATTTTCTCGCTGGAGATAATTCTCGGCGACTTTGCAGTCAAGACCTTCGCCCCGGTGATTCTCTCTTCGGTAGTGGCATCGGTAGTCTCACGCTCGCTGCTGGGCAACTCGCCGGCCTTCATGGTGCCAAAATACGCCCTGATTTCTGCTTATGAGATTCCGCTCTATGTGGTTCTGGGTTTAATCTGCGGTATTGTGGCGGTCACCTTCACGCGCGTCCTCTTTGTAGCAGAAGACCTTTCGGATAATGCCAAGATTCCGGGGATCTTGAAACCGGCCGTTGGCGGGCTCTTGCTCGGCACCGTGGCAATCTTTCTGCCCCAGATCTACGCCGACGGCTATGAATCGATCCATGCAGCGCTGAGCGGGGAGTTCGGTATCGCCTTCCTCTTCATCCTGATCTTCGCCAAGATTTTCGCAACCTCGCTAACTCTGGGCTCCGGCAATTCCGGCGGTATCTTTGCGCCCTCGCTGTTCATGGGCGCAATGGCGGGCGGCTGGTTCGGCAGTCTGGTGCATCAGTGGTTCCCGACGGTCACCGCGCCCTCGGGCGCCTATGCGCTGGTCGGGATGGCGGCGGTCGTGGCGGGCACAACCCACGCTCCGATCACAGCGATACTGATTGTCTTCGAGATGACCGGCGATTACCGCATCATCCTGCCAGTGATGGTAGCTTGCGTATTTGCCACCTTGGCCGCTAACAAGATTCTGCCGGAGTCGATCTACACGCTCAAGCTGGTACGGCAGGGAATCAATCTCAAGCGTGGTAAAGATCAGGAAGTGCTCGATACGCATAAGGTACGCGAAGTGATGCGCAGCGACTTCATCTCGATTCCGCCGCAGATGCCGCTGCGTGCGATTATGGCGCTGATGGAAAAAAGTAACCAGATGGACTTCCCGATTGTCGACCATGAGCGACGTTACATCGGTATGGTTTCATTTAACGACCTGCGGCAAGCTTTGGCGAAAGATTACGTGGCCGACCTGGTGGTTGCCCAGGATCTGGCCCATACCGAGTACCCGCATCTCCACGAAGATGACAGCCTTGGCGAGGCATTCCAGAAACTGGGGGTGCGTGACCTGTCATCGCTGGCGGTGCTGGGTCTGCCCGGCAACGAACGGGTATCTGGGTTGCTGCTCAAATCGGAACTGACCAGCTATTACAACCGACGTTTGGTTGAGAAATTCAATACCAGCTAAAGGTTGACTGGTGATGGCAAGCGCCCTACCGAAACTCAAGCCTGATTTGCAGGTGCAAGCACAGACTGTCGAGGGCGTGAACTACTTTGTCGTCAAGGAAGCGACCGGGGGAAAGTTTATCCGGCTGCGTGAGCCGGAGTATTTCCTGCTGCAACATCTGGATGGCGAGTCCAGCCCGGAAGCGACGGCCGAGCAATTCGTTCGTAACTTCCACCGCACCATC
>JBDRQZ010000045.1:0-2096 GCA_043826025.1 bacterium
TCCCCCCTCCAACTACGGGATTGTCTTGAGGGAGTGGCCGGGATCAAGAACTAGCGCTAGAGAGAGGGGCGTCCGGCTAGGATGCCCCTCTCTTTTTGCGCACCGAGAGTGCAAATAAGCTACACTCCGGGAGGAGTTAAAATAGATGCAACAGAGTCTCAAAATCAATGGCAAGACGTTGCGGCTGATTAAAGACGATATCGCCGACATGGAACTGGAGTGCTTCGTCTTCTACGCCCAGCATGACCTCAAACTTGGTTCCGGCTTCGGCAATGCCATTGCGGTTCGCGGCGGTCCGTCGATTCAGGAAGAGCTGAAGGAGATGGGATCATTGCAGACCACTGAAGTCCTGCTGAGCGGGGCGGGCGAAATGAAAGCGCAGCAGATAATGCATGCGGTCGGCCCTCGCTTTCTGGAAGCTGATATGGAAAACAAGCTGCGGAAGACGATGCGGAACTGTCTGCAACTGGCCGCTGACAAGGGGATGAAGCAGCTAGCCTTTCCGGCGATGGGCGCCGGCTTTTATGGCGTGCCGCTCGCTATGTGCGCCAAGGTTATGATCGATACAATCAACGAGTACCTGGCGCGCGACATCAGCCTGACTGAAGTCATCATCTGCGTTCTCGACAAGCGGGAATTCGATCCCTTCGAGGCATATCTCTCAACTCTGAGTGGCGTGAAGGAGCAGGCATGAGCAGTTTACTACATTTTTCAGAGCATACGCTGCAGGAGATGGCGCTAATCTTCATGGCCCTGGTCTATGTCACCCGGCTCACCTGGCTCTTGCGATTCAAGGCGGGCGTGGAGCGTCAGGCCCCGACCGGCACCGGCAGCCTCCAGCCACGCGTGAGCATCATCTATTCCTGGCTCAACATTGCCAACCCACTGGCGATGGAATCGACGCGCACCAAGGTCTTTCTCTATGCACAGTTCGTGATCTTCCACCTTGGAGTCGTTGCGGCAATCGGACTCTCTTTTGTGATTCCCTATGCTCCCGGATTGCTGGGATCGTCCGCATTCGTGCTGATGTTGCAGATCGTCATCGGCGCAGCCTGTCTGGTCGGCGTCATGCGGATCATTCGGCGGATGGGCAGCAATTATATGCGAGCGATTAGTTCACCCGACGACCACTTTTCCCTCTGGCTTCTGACCAGTTGGTTCTTTTTCGCCTTCCTGGCGGTACCGAACAGCACGGCGATGGGCGAGTGGCATCTGCTGACCTACTTCATGATGACCGCGTTTTTCCTGATCTATGTGCCCTTCAGCAAGATTTCACACTATCTCTACTACCCCTTCACCCGCTACTACCTCGGCAAGACGATGGGGCGACGCGGGGTCTACCCGATGAAAAGTGTGAGCAGCGCGGGCAAGTAATGCAGCGGCGAAGCAGAGCAAAGAACTGGAGATAGCAATGAACAATAACTCAAGATCACATAAAGCCACCAAAGTGCTGGAGCGGATGGGTCAGAAGCTAAATCGGCAGATTGTCGGTTCGCTGGTCGCCTGTGTCCACTGCGGCAACTGCACCGACTCCTGTCATTACGTGCTGGCCAATCCCGGCGACCCGACCTATGCGCCGGCCTACAAAGCCGACAGAATTCGCACCCTGTTCAAGCGCCATTATGACTGGACCGGCCGCGTTCTGCCCTGGTGGGTGAAAGCGCGTTCGGTCTACACTGATGACCAGCTCGAAGAACTCAAAGACACCGTCTTCGGCAAATGTACCAACTGTCGGCGCTGTACGATCAACTGCCCGATGGGTGTCGATTACGCCACTTTTAACCGCATGGCGCGCGGCCTGTTGGTTTCGGTGGGAATCATGCCGGAAGGTGTAGCCGTAGTCAGCAAGGATCAGTGGGAAATCGGCAACCAGATGGGTGTCCTCAAGGAAGACTATATCGACACGCTCGACTGGCTCTCCGAGGAACTGGAGATGGAATTCGAGGACCCCAACGCGCGCATTCCGATCGACAAAGAGGATGCCGACATTGTCTACTCGATCAATCCACGCGAGGTCAAGTATGACCCGCGCACGATTCAGGATGCCGCCAAGATCTTCTATCTGGCCGGGGCTAACTGGACCATGCCCAGTGAAG
>JBDRQZ010000046.1:0-8227 GCA_043826025.1 bacterium
GGTTGTACTTGCCGCTGCGGTGCAGATCGAAATACTGTTCGATCTGCCGCCGATCAAAGTGCTGCAGGCAGAAAGAGTCGGCCGCAAGCACAAAATCGCGCGCGGTGTTGTGATACTCTTCACGGAACCACTTCGCAATCGGCACCGGAAAACCGGCTTTGCGCCGAGTAAGAATCGGCGTCGGGATCTGATCTCCCAGGGCCAGTCGCAAGAGACGCTTGGTATTGAAACCTTTGATTTTCAGCTTGTCGGGCAGCGTGAAAGCAAACTCCACCAGTTCATGATCGAGGAAGGGCACGCGCGATTCAATCGAAGCCGCCATCGACATCTGATCCTGCTTCATCAGCAGTTCAAGCAGGTAGGTCTTGATGTCGGCATAGAGCAACTTGCCCAGCAAAGTCTGCTGACCGGAACGCTGGAAGTGGTCGGTGAAACCTCGATAAACGGTCTGTGCCGCGATGCTGTTGCCTTCGCCGAGCAGTGCCCCAAGTTGCGGTCGCGCGAATGTCGCATAGTTGTCGAGGAAGATTGTCTCGATGTCGCTGTCGAGATAGAGAAAGGTCCGCACCGCCTTGTTGCGATAGGGAAATTTGTAAGGCAGGCTGTCGATTAGAGGCCGGAAGAATCCGCGCTTGAGTGCCCGTGGCAGGATGCCGAAGACCGCGCGATCCGCCTTCAGGTTGTAGAGTGTCTGATAGTAACGCTCGTAACCGCCCAGCAATTCGTCGGAACCCTCGCCGGTGAGCACAACCTTTACGTGCTCGGCGGCGAGACGCGCCACCACATAAAGCGCCACCGAGGAGGGGTGGGCTATCGGCTCATCCTCATGATAGATCAGGCGCGGCAGGAGTTCGAAGAACTCCGGCGTCGTCATGGTGACCTCATGCTGATCGGCGCCGGCATGTTTGGCGGCGAGCCGAGCATATTCCAGCTCGTTGGCCTCACGTTCGGCGAAGGCCACTGAGAAAGTTGCAATCGGCCGGTCCACCATGGTCGCCATACGGCTGGCAATCACCGAGGAGTCGATGCCGCCGGAGAGAAACATTCCGAGCGGCACATCGGCCATCAGTCGCATCCTCACAGATTCGTCGAAAAGCTCGCGGAATCTGGCGATTGCGTCCGCCTCTGTCAGGTTCTCATCGGCCTGCAAATGATCGAAATCCCAATAGCGCACAACCGAAATCACACCATCCTGCAACTCCAGGTAGTGACCCGGCAGCAGCTTGCGGACCCCGGCAAAGAGCGTGCTGTTATCGCACGTGTACTTTAGCGCCAACGTCTGATAGAGAGCGGCCTGGTCGACCTCGGCACGGTAGCTCGGGACTTGCAGTAACGACTTAATTTCCGAGGCAAAGGCGAACAGTTCCGGGGTGTCAAGATAATAGAGGGGCTTGATTCCCAGCCGATCGCGCGCGATCGTGAGCTTCTTTTCAACTGTATCGTAGAAACCGAAAGCGAAAAAGCCGCGCAACCGGTGGAGCGCCGCCGCGCCGTCAGCCATCATGGCATAGAGCACGGTCTCAGTGTCGCAGCGAGTCCGGTACTGATAGCCTTGCGCTTCGAGATGAGCGCGCACCTCGAGGTGATTGTAAGTCTCGCCATTGTAGCTGAGCCAGTAGCGCTGCTGAGGATCGGCCAACGGCTGATGCCCGCCGGCGACATCGACAATTGAAAGCCGCCGATGCCCGATACCGACTGGCCCGTCAAGATACACGCCGGAGTCGTCGGGGCCGCGATGGATCAGCGCGTCGGTCATGCGGCGCAGCAAATCCGGGGCGACCTGCCTCGACTTGTTTTTGTAGATTATGCCGCAAATTCCACACATATCGTTCTCGCCTAGCCTGTCCTCACCTTGTCGCCGATCTGAACCTCGACACCGGCAGGGCTGGAATCAAGCTGCCAACCGGATGCAGTGCGGACCGCATCGAGATAGTGTAACTTCTCCGGACTCGACAGAATCACACCGCCCGCGCCGCTGATTTCGCTGCCTTCGAGCAGGATTATTCTGGTTATCCGGCCCTGCTCCTCTTTCTGGTATACAACCTCAGCGTCGCTACGCAGCATCTCATCGCCGTCAGCGTGATTCTTGATGTACAAATGGTGTGTTTCTCTTTGAGTCCGCCAACTGCAGCGACCACCCTCGACCGCACCTGCCACCACAAACTCGGCGGACATGGGCAGCCTTTGCATTAGCATGAACAGGGTGATTTCCCCGGGCGAGGCAAGTTTCAGCTTTAGCGAGGAACCTTCTCGCAGCGACAGGTAGTCCTCTGAAATCTTCGCCTTGCCGAGCGAAATGTCAAGTGCCACACCTGCAGAACAGATCGGCGCCAGCAGGAGATCGCCCTGTGTGCCGCAAATCCGAACCGCCTCTCCCTCACGCACCAGAGCGTGCGGTGAGATGAAATTCCAACCGACCTCACCGGGATTGTCGGAGCCGATACGATCCCAGAGCAGCCAGCAACCGTCACCAAGACTGAGCAGCCCGCGACTGAGATCGACACCGCCCTGCGGCGATGATAGCTGGTAGCCAGCTTCACAGCAGCCGAATTGCTTGCCAATAGCATGCAGACGGCAGTTGGCGTCCGGTTTCTGCTCCCAGCCGAAAGGATCGTTCTCCCGCATAAGCGCGGCGCCGTTGATTGTCGGACCGTTATGGAACTGCGGTGAGCGAAAACGATCGCGGGCCGCGAGATCGGCGGTATAGACATAAGTGCCGGGATCGACGATGAAATTGTCGGCTCCGACAGCGAGCTCGAAATGCAGCATGTCGGCATGGGAATGAGGTGCATCGAGGTAGCCGAAAGGCCCACACTGGAGAATGACCTGGCTATTGACTTGATCATCGCGGCTGACGAAGAGTCCGCTATTGAAGAGGTAGTGGCTCTCCGGTGCCGCGACACATGAGAACGACTCACCACTCAACTGAGCGCCGGTCAGCCAGAAGGCTTCGAGGTCGTGGCAGACCTGTCGGTCAACCGCATCTTGCGCCGTCAGAATCGTTGCCGCCTCCAGGAGCGGTCGAAAGTCGCCTGACTGCTTCCTCGACAGAAAGAACAAGCGGCCGCCATCCTCATCCCCGATATGTGGCCAGATGCCATCAGGACGTTGCAGCGCGCCCAGCACACAGGTCAGCGCCGGCAAACGCGCGGCGATCTTCTGTTTGAGCGGATCGGCGTGCACCTTCGCAATCAAGTATGCGGCAATATAGAACTCAAGCGCATAGGCATGGTAGGCAGTGCTCAATTCCGCATGCATGCCATCAAGCGTGAACTGGCGATCGAGTTCTTCCTTCAAGATCTCATGACCAAGTTCGCGCCAACGCTCTGACTCAGTGAATTCGGGAAGAAGCGTACCCACCAGATAGAGCGCGTAAGCTTCACCCAACAGATGGGTGTTAGGCGAAAACCAGAGTGAGAGGTGATTACTGATGAATTGGGCACCAAGCCAGATGACGCGATAGATCGAATCGGCGGCGTGGCTGTTGAGTGCGGGAGAGCCGCTGAAAAAGCCGATCCCCCAAACCAGAGAGTGAATGCGAAAGGTAAACTCCAGTGCCGAGCAGAAACCGATTCCGGTGTAATCGGGATGAGATTCGCTCCAGCGTGAGATCAACTGAAAAAACTTCTCCGCATATCTCTCATCACCACTGAGTAAGTAAGCCTGTCCCAGGTCATAGACAAACTGGAAGCGTGCCGGTTCCCAGACGACTTTGGCATCGCCCGCTGTGTTGGCATTCAGGTAGTCGATATCGGCATAGAATTTTTCCGGGGCGCTGCGGTTGAGCGGCGGGTCGTAATTCCAGCGCGGTGGATCGCCGTAGTCGAGATATCCCAGAGAGAAGATTGGAAAACGGTTAGCGAGAATCTCGTTCGCAGTTCTGATGATTCGGTCTGCCTCCTCGGGGCGTGTCGACCTGAGCATGCTTGCGAATTCCGCGCGCCGAGCAAATCCGGGAATGATCTGAGAACACCGGTGCTCGCGGATAGCAATGACGAGGTCGAGACCATCATGGCTGCCGGTGTACTTGTGTCGAAAGTCTTTGCGAAAGATTTCCGCAAATCGCTCGGTGGTGAAAAGCAGGTCGCCTCGTTCATAGTGCTGCCGTTCACGCCGAATCTGTAATACCTCACGACCCCGGTCGGCCAACTCGGTGAACTGCCCCGAGAGCAGTTTCTGAACCGCTTTGCCGGCTTTGCGCAGACTCAAGAGACCACGCTCCGGTAGATTTCGGCCCAGCGTCCGCGCACCTGCGGCCAGCTGCACTGCTCCGCCCAGGAACGGCCTTCGGCAATCAACCTGCGGCTCAACTCAGGATCAGCGAGCAGCCGATTGGCCGCGGCTGCCAACCCTCGATAGTCGCGCATCTCCACCAACAGACCATTAACTTCATGTTTGACAATGTAAGGTATGCCGCCGGCGTTGGTCGTGACCACCGGCAAGCCGGCATGGAAGGCCTCGACAATTGCTACCGGCATATTGTCGATTATCGAGCTGTTGAGAAAGATGTCGGCCTCGTTATAGAGTTCAGGCATCCGCGCTCGTTCGACCCGCCCGGTGAACGTGACATCGGCGAGTCCGAGTTCTTTCACCAATAGCCGTAACTTGCCTGCTTCCCTGCCCTCACCGATGACAGTCAAGGTCGCCTGTGGATGTTCGCGCTTGATTTCAGCGAAAGCGCGGATTGCAGCACCGACGTCATAGAGTGGTTCGAGATTGCGGGCGACGATGATTCGTGGCCGCAGCGGCACACGCTCACGATAAACGAACTGATTCGGATCTGAAAGGTTATAGACCGCCTGGGCTTTGTAACCGAACCGGCCGAAGACCTCCACCAGATAGGCGGAGGGCACGACGATTTTATCAGCCCTTTTCAACATGTTGTGAACGAATCGACCGCTGCGTTGCAGGTGTTCTTCCGCCTCGCCGGAACGGTAGTTGAGAATCGTGCGCTTGCCGTAGAGCCGTGCGACCAACAGCGCCGGAGTCGGCGCCAGGATAAAGGAGAAATAGCTGGCGCTGAAGATGTGAATCAGGTCATGCTTGCGCACCCGCCAGAGCAGCGCGGCCAAGTAGAAGATCGAGACAACTAGGGTGCGGAGATACTTAACCCGAGTGAGATACTCAAGCGGTCCCCAGGGGACCGGATTAACCGGCAGAAAATCGACATCGACACCCTCGGCGCGCAGATTGCGGAGCAACAGATCGAGCTGGACCGCCTGTCCCCCCATGATGCGCAGCGATGGTCCGACCAAAAGGATGCGAGTACCCTTTAGGCGCTCCGCTACCGAGGCATCTTCAGATTTAGCGGCACTCGCTCGTGACATAGCGATACTTCCCTGACTTGTCATAGTCGAGATTCTCATGAGCTACGAATTCAAGCGACACCTCTGCGTGAAACAGGTCGGTGAGCCTCTTCCGTAACTCAGCCTGTTTGGCCGGTTCGATTTCCTGATCGCGCAAATGTTTGATCCGCAGGAAGCCGGGCTCGGTCTGGACGACCTGCAGCTTGCAGCGGATACCGGTCATGCGTAACGCCATTAACACCGCTTCACCGGGAAGCAGCGAACCATCAGGTCGCAGCAGCATGTCGACCACTCGCCCGGCGACTTCGGTGAGTTGCCGCCAGCAAGTCTTGCCGGAAGTCTCCTCGCGACCCAGCCGAGCCATGTCGCCAGTACGATATCTGATTAGCGGCATCGCATAGTTGAAGAAGTCGGTAATGACCAATTCACCCAGCTCGCCGGGAGCGACAGGCTCGCCATTCAGATCGAGCAACTCGAAATAGTAGCTTGGTTCAAAAAGATGAAGTCCGCCCGCTTCGCTGATCTGTGAAGCTACCGTGCCCAATTCACGCATGCCGAAGCGGTTAATGACTTCCGCGCCGAAAGCCTTTTTCAGTTTCTGCCTGCCGAATTCATAAAGCGGCTCGGCAGTGGTGACAACTGTAGGGATAGCGGGGGCCGCTATCTGCTCAGCGAGAGCAAATTCAGCCAGCGCCACCAGCATATTGGGATAACCGGTCATGATCTGCGGGCGATGATCGGCGAGTTGCCTGAGAAAATCGCGCATCCGCTCCGGAGTGGGATCGAAACTGTAGAAATAGATGGCGCGCTCAGTGACAAAATTCGAGAGTCGCGCTTTCAGGGAGCGCAGACTGAAGGCATCCATCTCCGAACCCCAAACCCAGGCCCGGCGGCTACCGGGATGGATACCCAGCAGCGAATTGAAAAAGTAATCCTGAGCGTGGCGGACGATGGTCGCGCGGGAATCGCGGTAGAACTCCAGGGTGATGCCGCTGGAGCCTCCGGTCGAGGACTGCCGCAGCTCCTCCCGGCGATAACGAGTCGAAAGCACTTGCGACATCGAGCCATTGAGGATCTGCTTGGTGATTGGCGGCAGTCTGAACAGATCCGAAAAATCGGTCAGAGCCTCCGGTTTGAAGTCGTGCTCCGCGAACAGTCGCTGATAGTAGGGAGAGGTGCTGCCGGCATGTCTGAGCAGAGCCTGCAAGGCGGTGAGTCGGACGTTGTCCAGCTGGTCACGTGAAGCGCCCCAGAGCGCCTCGAAGCGTCGCCGGAAACGTGGCTGAGTGCGCTCCCCCTGATAGCAGAGCCAGAGGGGATGGCCAATATACCGAACGAACGTTTCACTCAGACCCACGGAGACCTCATCAGCTACAATTCACAAATCGAGAACCGGTACTTGCCGGAAGGTTCTTTCGGGATACTTTCCACCGGGTTCAACTCCACCTGCATCGATTCGCCAAAGTATTTGCGGACCTTACTCTTTAGTAATTCGCGCGCATCGTCGGTGAAGTTGGCATCAGCAACCAAATTAAAAATCAGCTTCTCCGGTTCCCTTTGTACGATCTGCGCCTGTCGCACACCCGGCACTTCGGCCACCAAATGAATGGTAAGCGCCGCGCCCGAAACTCGACTGCCATCCGGCGCCAGGAGAAAATCGGTAGTGCGCCCGGCGATCATCTGCAGGCGCGGCAGCGTCCGACCACAAGAGCACCGGCCCGCCAGCGGAGCGACCAGGTCACCTATCTGATAACGAATGAAGGGAAAGGCGAAATTGCCCAAATCGGTAATCAGGAGATCCCCTTCTCCGCCCGGGGAGCGTTCTCCCGGCTTGGGCAGCACTTCAAGATAGAGATTCTCCGCATTGATGTGCAGCCCCTCATGCGCCTCGCACTCCGAGGCAATCACCGAGACCTCACGACAGCCATAGCGGTCGAAAATCCGGCAATTGAAGAAGCGCTCAATGCGATGCCGATTGCTTTCAGTCAGCACTTCGGCGGAGGTTATTACTGCCTGAGGCGATGGCAGTTCAATCTTCTCATCCACGCAGTAGTCGACAATCAACGCCAGTGAGTTTGCATAAGCGAGTATCACTGCCGGCTTGAACCGGCGATAGCGACGCACGAACTCTTCAATATTGGCATCGGAGAGATCGGCAGCATCGACCAGCATGGTGCGGTCGATCAGCCGATTGCGCACCCGCGCCTTGACCGAGCTGTACAGCGAGAGGTCTCCCGGATGCCCCCAGACAATCGCCGCTTTGACGCCCGGTTTGTAGCCTGCCCATTCGTTATGCCGCAAGGTGGCGGCCTGCCGTGCATCGAGGCGCTCGCGATTATGGTAGAAAACCAGAGGTGCGCCGGTCGAGCCGCCGGTGCGGTTCGCGGTCAACTGCTCGGGTCGATAGTAGCTCGAGATCAACTCGTCACGGTGTGTCTGAATCTCCTCTTTGGTCAAGACCGGCAGCTTGCGTAACTCAGCGAAGTCCTTGAGCTTTTTCGGGTCGAAGCCGGCGGCTTGAAATCTGCGCCTGTAGAACGGGACGAAGTGTTCGGCGTGACGCAAGAGAGAGCGCAGTCGCTCCAGTCGGAGCAATTGCAGTTGATCCTCCGGGTAATATTGCGACCGGCGCAGGTTTTTCAGCAACGCCAGCTCGCCGCTGCCACGATACTTGGTCAGCAGCGGATAGAAGAGATGTTCAATCAGTGGTTCGATCATTCCCGATGCTACTTTTTGGGTTCTTCTGGCCTCGGACCTCGGATTCGGCCATTTAGTAACAGACTACCCTGTGTAAATATAGCTATCGGTAGATTGATATTGGCACAAAAGTCGGCAGGCAAGGAAATGCTTTGGCAGAACGCAGTTTAGCTTGTCAGGCCAAATTTGATCGCATCCTGCTCGCAGGTGTTCAGACACTCGCC
>JBDRQZ010000047.1:0-2449 GCA_043826025.1 bacterium
GTCTTTCCTTTTTCTCCAGTGGGCGGCAGACGTCCACGTCTGCCCCAACTCTGTCGACAACGCTGGCAGACCGGGAGAGCCTGCCCCGGACTCGTTCCGGGGTCTGCCGCGCACTCGTTCCACTCATGTCTTCTATCGGCCTCATCACCAGATTAGATGCAGCCGACAGCAAAACGATTCGCGGAAAATAAAGAATTCGGCCGATTTGTCCAGCCAATTGCGCAGAAAATAGACAATTTGCTGGGGTTTCGCAGCGCCGCCTATTCCAACCAGAATGAGGTGGACGAGGAACAGCTTTCAGCTATATTCAGCGGCATGAACAAACCAGGGTTACTTATCACTTTCGAGGGTATCGACGGCTCCGGTAAAACGACGCAGGCGTTCAAGCTGCGTGATACGCTCAAGCGCCGCGGCTATGCCGTCGAGTTCCTGCGCGAGCCGGGCGGTACGAAAATCTCTGAGAAGATCCGCCGTATCCTGCTTGACCGCAAGAATGAGGCTATTTGCGACCGCACCGAACTGCTGCTTTATCTGGCCGCTCGTGCCGAGGTGGTCGACAAAGTCGTTGCCCCGGCGATCAAAACGGGCAAAATCGTAATCGCCGACCGTTTCTTCGACTCCACTTATGCCTATCAAATCTATGGCCGGGGGCTGCCGGACAATGTCGTGCGGCAGGCAAATCGCTTTGCTGCCACTGGCGTGATCCCCGATCTGACATTCCTGGTCGATCTTTCCGTGAAAGAGGCGCAGGAACGCCTCCAGCGCGACAAGGACCGTCTCGAAGCGGCAGGGCTCAGTTTCCAGCGTCGTGTCCGTCGCGGCTTTCTTCAACTGGCACAGAGCGAGCCGCGTAGAATTAAGATGCTGGATGGTCGCGACAAAGTTGAGGATATCTTCGCAGAGGTCCTGAGCCATACCGAGAAGCTGATCCAACGACGAGGCATTAAGGCCAAGACCCGCAAATAGGATGTCTGCATCAGCACGCCAGCCCCAGCCGATCCGCGTTTTCACCGATTTCGACGGCACGATTTCCACACTCGATGTCGGCGCGACGCTGTTCAATCAGTTCGCCGGCGAAGCGAATCGCGGCTCGGTGATTCTCTGGATGAAGCAGAAGATCGACAGTCGCGAATGCCTGCTCCGTGAGTGCGCCTATATCACTGCCCGGCGTGAACAGATGGAAGCCAGAGCGCAACAGATTGAGATTCAACCCGGCTTTCGTGAGTTTGTCGAATTGACTCGACGTCACGAGCTGCCGTTGCACGTCTGCTCTGATGGGCTCGATTTCTATATTGAAGCGTTTTTCCGGCAGCATGGTTTCGAAAATCTCGATATCCACTGCAATCAGGCGCTCTGGCTCGATGGTCATGTTTACCCTGTATTCCCCTACTACGAGCAGGGCTGTGGGTTTTGCGGTACCTGCAAAGGAGAGCGAGTGCGTAGCCTTTCACGACCGGGAGAACTGAAAGTCTACATTGGCGATGGTTTTAGTGATCGTTGCGCGCTGCAGGCAGCCGATCTGATCTTTGCCCGCGACGATCTCGCAAAATTGTGTGAGGAAAAAGGGGTTGACTACCAATCTTTTGCCGATTTCTATGATGTGATCGAGTTCTTTCAAACTGAGTTGCTGCCCCAGTCAGGAAGACAGCCAAGCGGACAAGAGGAATCATGAAGACAGTAATCATGGCCGGCGGCTTCGGTACTCGGTTGCGGCCTTTGACACAGAGTCTGCCCAAACCGATGGTGCCGATGGCGAATCGGCCAATGCTCAATCACATCGTCGACCTGCTCAAACATCACGGCCTGACCGACTTTGTCAGTCTGCTCTATTTCCAGCCGGAACAAATCAAAAACTTCTTCCGTGATGGTTCTGATTTTGGCGTCAAGATGCGCTACATGCTGGCCGAGTCCGATCTGGGGACTGCCGGCTCGGTGAAGAATGCTGAAAGTCACCTGCTTGGTGAACGAGTATTGGTAATCAGCGGCGATGTTCTGACCAATTTCGACTTGTCCGCGGCGATTAAGTTCCATGAAGAGCGGGGCGCAGCGGCGACGATGATCCTCACCCGTCTGGAAAATCCGCTCTCTTATGGTGTAGTGATCACCGAACCGGATGGCGCCATCACCCGTTTTCTCGAAAAGCCGACCTGGGGCGAGGTTTTCTCCGACACGATCAATACCGGCATCTATATCCTGGAACCCAAGGTTTTCGAGCGTATCCCGCGCGGTGAACCATTCGATTTTTCGCAGAATCTCTTTCCTGGGATGCTGGCCGACAAGGAAAAGCTTTATGGCTACATTGCGCCCGGCTATTGGCGCGATGTCGGCAATCTCTCCGAATACATGAAGGCGCATCTCGATATTCTCTCCGGCAAGATCGATCTCTGGGGCAGCTATCAGCACTTGAAGCATGGCGATGCGGAGATCTGGTTTAATAAGAATGTCAGGG
>JBDRQZ010000048.1:0-5202 GCA_043826025.1 bacterium
GGTCGTTCGAGTCGGTAGATAAGCTGTGCCCGCCGGCTGTTGCGGGCGCGGGTCAACTCTGCCGCGCTCACCGGCGTCTGCTTCAGCTTCTCCAACTGGGCCAGGATGGTGTCGGTGACTACCTGCAGGTTGGCGGTAGCAACCAGCCGCGCGCTGATGAGGAACAACCCGGGGTCTTTCATCAGTTGGGCATCGGCGTCGATAGACTCGACCCAGGCCAGGTCATTCTTGAGCAGACTAGTCAGGCGCCCCGAGCGTGAGCAGAGCATATCGCTCAGAAGCTGCAATGCCGCAAGCCGCTGCAGGTCATAACCGGCCGCGCCGGTGTGCCAGGCCACTTGCAGCAGCGGTACCGTCTGCGCATCCTTCCAAACGTAATTCTGGACCCGTTCATGCTCCTGCGGTGGCTCGGACTCAATCTGCGGTGTGTAGGGCACGCCGCGCTCCCACTCGCCAAAATACTTGACGATCAAGTTCTTCAGTTCGGCGACCTCGAAGTTGCCGCAGACGGAGAGCACACAGTTGTTGGGCACATAGAAACGGTTCTTGAATTCGAGACCATCCTCGAAAGTCATGTTGACTTCGAGATCCTCCTCCCAGCCAATCACCGGGTGCTGATAGGTGTGCGTGGTGTAGGCCAGCTTCAGCAACTCGACCTCAAGCCAACCTTCGGGGCTGTCTTCTTCCCCGCGTCGCCGTTCCTCCTTGACCGGTCCCAGCTCGGTGCGGAAGGCCTCCCGCGTGAAGTCGAGGCGCCGGATGCGGTCGGATTCGATATCGAGAATCGGTTCGAGAAATTCCGCCGGGGCATTGACAAAATAGCAGGTGTAATCCTCGGTGGTGTAGGCATTGTTCTGCGACCCGAACCTTGCCACCGCCGCATGATAGTCAGGATAGCGCTCGGTGCCTCGGAACATCATATGTTCGAAGACATGGGCCAGCCCGGTGATCCCGGCACGATCTTCATCACGCGAGCCACAATTGACGAAGGTCTGGACGCTGACTGTCGGCGCTGTGGTATCGGGACAGATCAGCAGGGTTAGACCATTATCGAGGCTGTCGACGGTTACCGGCAACTCGATCCGCGCCTGCAAACCGGGGCAGAGAAGCAACAAGAGGACAATAAGACAGGGATACTTTTGCATTGGACGCCTACCGCTCCTGAGGTTAGTTTTGACGATTCTGAAGCTACGCAGGCGGGGAGGGCGGCGCAAGACAAAAAGCAGGCCGGACTCGACAATGCGAGCCCGGCCTGTAAATATTCTGAAACGCCAGCTATTCGCTGCGACGACTAGCCCTGAGTACCACCCGGATAGTCGTCACCGGTGCAATCCAGCGTACCGGTCAGCACAACGCGGTATTCACCGGTAGTCGGGTTGCAGCTTTCGACCTTCCAGCGGCAGTTGGTGGAGTTGAAGAGGACGTCCTGAAACTTGTTCTTCATCCACGCCGGTGAAGTGGGATACTTCTCGATTCCGTTCAGATCATTGAAGCTGAACTTAGTCATCTGATTCCTCCGTAACCTGTTTGGTTTCTACTTCAGTTGCTGACGGCGACCTAGTAGCGGTCGGTGTTCCAGCGATCGAAATCCAGGGTGCCCTGCAGCACGATCCGATACTCGCCGGTCTCCGGATTAACCGACTCGACCTTGCAGCGCGGATTGACCGAGCTGTAGATCAGATTGGTGACGCCATTGCTGAAGTGGCGCGGCGAGGCATTCGGACGCTCGAAGCCCCGGAAGTCATTGAAGTTGAACCAGTACATCAAACCCTCCTTAGGTTTGGTGTGGTGAATTGAACTCTACACCGTCATTGGTTATCAATGTCGGTGGGGTTATTTTCGCTTTTTTGCCGGTACAGCCGATCGCGATGCGGTAGCTGCCAATTGGCGGGAGCTTGCCGGGGTCGACCAGTTGTCGCCTTACCAGAAGTGTCGAGATCGGCCGCTCGCTCGGTTTAGTCATCCCTCTCCCCCAGTGGTTTGCTGAAAAAATTCAGTTCTGCCAGTAGCTGTATGCCCCGGTTGATCGTCTCGATGGTCTCGGAAAGACTTTGCGCCAGGCTCTGGACCGCCTCCCGAGTCTCCGGATATTGACCGATCATCTGCGCCAAATCCAGAATCAGCCCCATATCATCCTCGCCGGGATTGCCGGCCAGGTAGTTGTTGATCAGATGGGTGCCAAAGCAGGCGGCAAACACCCCGATCCGAGGGTCATCGCATTCAATGAACAAATCGAATCGGGTCTCCGGTTTCTTCCAGCCGCAGGTTACCCCCGAACAGGTGTTCATGCCGGAGAGCAGGCATTGCAAATCGACAATCAGATGTTCGAGCAGGTGCGGAAAGTCGGCGGTTTCACCCAGACGCTTAATCGACACACCTTGCTCCCTGGTCAAATAGAGAGGAGCCGCTTCCCACTCCTCACAGCAGGAATGCTGCGAGAGCGTCGGCAGCAGCCGGGTGGCGTGTCGATAGAGATTGAGGAAGGTTTCACGCGCATCATCAATCCGGTCATCAACATCCACCACGATTTTGAGCTTCATCTTACCCGGATGAAAACGGCTGTAGAGCTGTTCGATCTCGTTGAATTCGCCGTAGTAGATTGCGAGAAGGTTCATTCTTAAGAGATATCCAGCGCAGCAGCCGATGCCAGCCTGTTTACACTTGGGAGTATCGGAGCAGCGTCGGCCATACTTAACCGCGCCCGTCCATTTTCCCGTTTCAGTCTGGACAGAAGTTGTTTCGTCGGTCGGCAGCTCTCCGGTATGGCTGCCGCAAACTGACCGAATTCGAGAAACTGACAAAGCTTTGCAGATTGCGGCAGCAACATGAGATTTCGTTTCTGATTGGAGCAGCAGTGGTTGCGAGGTGAGACAACGGTACTTATATTGATCCACATATGTCAGATCTGTTTGCATCGAATAGCGCCGAGAATCAGTCCCAGTCACCCCTGGCGGAACGGATGCGGCCACAGACTCTGGAGGAGTTTGTCGGCCAGGAGGAGTTGATGGCCGCCGGCAAGCCGCTCCGGCGGCTGTTGGAAAAAGGCAAGATTCATTCCGCGATTTTCTGGGGGCCGCCCGGCTCCGGCAAGACCACCCTGGCCCACCTGATCGCGCATCTGCTTGATCTCAAGTTTATCTTCTTCTCGGCGGTCACCTCGGGGATTAAACAGATCAAAGAGGTTATGGTGCGCGCCGAGCAGGAGCAGACAATCTATGGCAGATCGACGATTCTCTTTGTCGATGAAATTCACCGGTTCAATAAGGCCCAGCAGGACGCCTTCCTCCCCTATGTCGAATCGGGCCACATCATTCTGCTGGGGGCCACGACGGAGAATCCCTCATTTGAAGTTGTCGGGGCGTTGCTTTCGCGACTGAAAGTCTATCTACTCGAACCGCTGTCACCTGACGCGGTTGATGCGATTATTACTCGCGCGCTGAGCGATGCGGAACGCGGGCTCGGTGAAAAGGAAGTGGCAATCGATAAAGAGGCGCGGGAGTTCATCATCCAGACCGCCGCCGGTGATGCCCGCCGCGCGCTGACGTTGCTCGAACTGGCCTGCGAGGCCGACCCGGAGTGGGATGAGGGTCGAGCGCAGTTGACTTTTGAGAAGGTCAAAGAGGTCGCGCAGAAGAAAGTGATGCTCTATGACAAATCAGGCGAGGAGCACTACAACCTGATCTCGGCGCTCCACAAGTCGCTGCGCGATTCTGATCCCGATGCCGCCCTCTATTGGTTGGCGCGGATGTTAGCTTCGGGAGAGGAGCCGCTCTATCTGGCGCGACGGCTCGTGCGCTTCGCGGTTGAAGATGTCGGACTGGCGGACCCCAATGCACTCAATGTCGCGCTCAATGCACGTGAGACCTACCATCAACTCGGCAGCCCCGAAGGTGAGCTAGCGCTGGTGATGGTTACGGTCTATCTGGCGGCCGCCCCAAAATCGAACAGCCTGTACAGCGCTTATCGCAGCGTACAGAAAACGATAGCCGAGGAGCCGGCCTATCCGGTACCGCTGCATATTCGTAATGCGCCGACTGGGTTGATGAAATCGTTTGGTTATGGTGAGGGTTACCAGTACGCGCATGACTTCGAGAATGCAATCACCGGCCAGTCCGATCTGCCCGAGCAGCTCCAGCAACGCAAATTCTATCACCCCACCGATCGCGGTATCGAGAAACGAATCGCGGAAAGACTGGAATATTGGGAAAGTTTGCGAACTGCGGCGCGTCAGGATAGTAAGAAGAGGGACAAGTAACGCTGAAGCGAAGGAGTCAGGATGTCTGAGGCGAAGTTCGAAGAGATTGCGCAACTGCTGGCGGAGCGGGAGCACCCGGTGGCCTTTCTGGCGACCGTCGATGTGCAGGGTTTCCCGCAGGTGCGACCCCTGACTCTGATGAGTCATGGCAAGGACTTCTATCTGGCGACCTCAACCTCTTCACGCAAGGCGCTGCAACTGACGCGCGACGACCGGGTGGAATTCGTTTCACTATTGCCCAAAGAGGGAAATACCGGTTACCTGCGGGTGATGGGGAATGCGAAGCGGGTAGTCGATCCGGCACTCGCTAAAAAGGTTACTGAAGCCTGCGGTTATCCGGTGAAGAAGTATTGGCAGGGTGTCGAGGATGATGACTTCTTCCTGATCAGGGTGGAGCCGCAACGGGTCGAATATATGAAGCCGGGGGAGTTTGAGGCAATCGAGGTCACACGCGATTATGTTGAATAAGAAACTGCTGCTGCTTGTCCTGCTGCTCTTGACCCTCTGCTCGCCGCTGCTGGGTCAGAAACTGATGATCCCGATGGACCAGACCCAGAATGACCATCTCAAAGCCTATGGCGTCGCTTACTGGGTTCTGACTCAGGGTGTTAAAGTAGAGTGGTTGCTGAACTACCGCGCCGGGTCGTTCCTGATGGATGACTTCGAGGGCTTGCGCAACATCTGTGTGCTGCGCGGGGTGACCTTCGAGCCGGTCGATCCGATTTCGGAGACTGCGATCCGTCAGACAATCGAAGCCAACAACATGGAAAGTGTGTTGCTGGAGAAGGCGCCGGCGGTGGTGATCTATTCACCGCCCAACAAGGAACCCTGGGATGATGCGGTGACTTTGGCGCTGACCTATGCGGAGATCGACTATGAGACCGTCTGGGATGCTGAAGTGCTGGATGGTCAACTGGAAAAATATGACTGGCTGCATTTGCACCATG
>JBDRQZ010000049.1:0-7564 GCA_043826025.1 bacterium
GGTTAGTGCGGGTAACCATACCCTGCGCTGGGATTATGCCAAAGATGGCTCGCAGTCCAATGGCTCCGACCGTGGCTGGATTGACTATATCAGACTCCCAGCTCACCAGTTGGGGGTGACGGTGACGACCTCCGATCTGCCCGACTGGACAGTCGATCATGCTTATTCTCAGCAGATCGCGGCCCAGGGTGGCAGCGGCTCGTTGACCTTCAGCGATCTCAACGGCGACCTTGAAGGCACCGGACTGTCGCTGTCGACTTCCGGTTTGCTCTTCGGCACGCCCACCGTTCCCGGGGCGGTCAACTTCATCGTGCATGTCGAGGATGAGGGAACCGCGTCGGCGAACAAGCCGCTCAGTTTCACGATCAATCCGCACGTCGCGATTACCACTAATTCGTTACCCGATGTCGATGTCAACTCCGCCTACAATCAGCAATTGCAGGCGAGTGGCGGCACTGCGCCTCTGGTGTGGAGCGACCAAGACGACGAACTGGCAGCTTTTGGTCTGACGCTCTCGAGTGGTGGCGTGGTTAGCGGCACTGCAAACCCCGCCGGTACGGTGACCTTCACCGCCGAGTTGATCGACAACGTCGGTGACCTGACTGAGAAGGAGTTCAGCTTTGAGATCAACGCCGATTACCTGTGCGGCGATGCCGATGGTGACCAGATAGTCAACATCACTGACGCGGTTTATCTGATTTCCTTTATTTTCAGCCAGGGGCCCGCGCCGGAACCGCTGTTGGCGGGTGAAACCAACTGCGACGGGTTTGTCAGCATTACCGACGCGGTCTACATTATTCAGTACATCTTTTCCAGCGGACCGGTACCCTGCGCCGGCTGCTAGAGGCGAACCTATACTCCTTGCCGGCGCTTGCACTGGGCAGCCGACCCGATAGGCAGTGAATCTCCTCGCGAGACTGCCATTGACCGGTTTCCTCAGAGTTGGCGTAACGCATTCTAATGAAGAGCGAACGAGCATCGGTGTCGATATAGGAAATTAGCGACAACTGCGGGAGCTCAGGATGAAAGCAGCGACGAGCACAATCATAAAGTCACTTTGCCTGACGGTTCTGCTCGGCGTCCTGTTTGCGACGCCGACCGCCGCGAGCGATTTCGGGGCGCTCATCGACCCAGTCCGGGTCCAGCAGAAGTTGGCCGGATGCGAAGCGTTGGAGGTTCGCCTCGCGCCGAGCGCCTACGCCGATTTCAAGCAGGGCGACCAGTTGCGTTTGCTGCGACTGCCCCTCCCCGATGGTCGAGAGGTAAAGCTGGAGTTGGAGCGTTTCAGCGTGACAACTCCCCGCAGCCGCTTCGTGATCGGCTCCGCCGCCGGTAATTTCCCCGCGCCCGAACCTGATGTCGTGCTTTTCCGCGGTCAGATCAGTGGCGAGAAAGATTCCCGCGTCTATCTGGCTTTCACCGGACAGGGTTCCGCCAGCGGCTCGATAAGCTTCGCTAATGGCGAGACCTGGTATGTGGCGCAGCGCGCCGCCGATGCCGCCTCCGGCTGGAGCAATCCGATCTATATCAGCAAGGAAGACCCGGCTGCAGCCTTCCCGGAGCCAGAGCAGTTTTGCGGCGTGCCGACTCCCGACCAACCGCATGAGTTGCTGCCGGACAAAGACGCCGTGGAGATTTCCTCCGGCATGCGGGTTTGCGAAATCGCTCTGGAGCTGGAGCAAACCTATGTCAATCTTTTCGGCGATGTTACCGCCGCCGAGAATTATGTCATAGAGGTGTTCGGCGCGATCAGTGAAATCTATCGCCGCGATGTCAACTGCAAGATGATCCTCAGTTTTGTGCGCTCCTGGCCCGATGGTGGCGAGCCATTCGCCGCCGACGATCTCAGCAGTCTGGCCGACTACTGGACTTACGCGGAAGACCCCACACCGTACAATATCATTCATCTGCTCAGCGCCCGGCGCGATCTCTCCTATGGCGGTGTCGGCTATGTCGGCGGCACCTGCAATGCCCTCGGAACCTATAGTATCAGCGGCTATCTTAACGGTAATTTTCCATTCCCGCTCGATCCGCCCAACAACAGCACCTGGGATGTGGTGGTCACCGCGCATGAGATGGGACACAACTTCGGCACTTTCCACACCCATGACGGTTACGTCCCCACGATCGATGACTGTGGGAACGGTGTGCCTTCGCGCGGCACCATCATGAGCTACTGCCATACGTTTGCCGGCTATACCGCCAATCTCGATGTTCGCTTTCACCGCCGGGTGCAACTCGTGATGATTCAGAACTCCGGTCTGGTCAGTTGTTTTTGGACGGACTGCAATGACAATGGTGTCGACGATAGTGACGATATCTCCGGCGGCGCCAGTGACGATGACAACCTCAACGGCATTCCCGATGAGTGTGAAGACTGTAACGGCAATGGCGTGCTCGATGATGTCGACATCGCCGGCGGCTTGCCCGATGTTAACGGCAATAGCATCCCCGATGAGTGCGAAGCCGATTGCAACGGCAATTTGCTGCCTGACAAGTGGGAAGTTTCACAGCAGATGGTGGCCGATGAGAATGGCAACTTCGTGCCTGATGAGTGCGATCCTGACTGCGACAACAGCGGCACCCCCGATTTCCTTGAAATCGCCGACGGCACTCTGGAGGACTGGAATCGCAACACGATTCCCGATATCTGCGAAGACTGCGATGAGAATGGCACCTCAGACTGGCTCGATCTGGGACGGCAGCACAACCTCTTCGTCGGTTCACAAGTCGGCTATGTGCGCGAGTATCGCTACGAATCGGGCTATCCGATCCGCAACCTGGGGCAGGGGACGATTGATGAACCCTACGATCTGACTTTCGGCGCGGATCGCCAACTTTATGTCGCCGATTTCGGCACCGGCAAGGTGCTGCGCATCGACATCGACAACAACATCGTGACGACTTTCATCGCGGCCGGCTATGGTGGGCTGGACTCGCCTTCGGCGTTGGCCTTCGGTCCCGGCGGCAGCCTCTATGTAGCCGACTATAGCGATGGCTCGGTGCTCAAATACCGCGCCAATACCGGCGAATTCCTGGGTGAGTTTATCGCTCCCGGCAGTGGCGGACTGGCCACGCCTCACGCGTTGCTTTTCGATGGCAGCGGCAACCTGCTGGTCGCCGACTATAGTCACTCGATGATCTTGAAATACTCGGCCGGCGACGGGCAGTTCCTCGACACGCTCGTGACCCCGGGCGCCGGCGGCCTCAATGGTCCGCGTGGCATGGCGATTGTCCCGCATGTGAAGCTTCTGGTGACCAGCGAGAACACCGATCAGGTGCTAAGCTACAATCGACTCAGTGGAAGCTTCACCGGCGTGTTCAACGATGAATATGCACCGGTTGAACCCTGGAGTGTGCGGATCGGCCCCAATGGCAATGTCTTTGTCTCCACTGTCGGTGCGTTGCGGGTCTATGAATACCTGCCAGATGTCGGTCGCTTCTTCCGTTCCTACGTGCGTGGCGATGATGGTCTGGGCTGGCCCAGCGCGATCGCTTTCCGGCCGGGGACGATTCGCGATTGCAACGGCAACGAGATTCTCGACTACTGCGATATCGCCGGCGGCACCTCCGCCGACACCAACAGCAACGGTTTCCCCGATGAGTGTGAAACCGCCGACTATGACGATGACGGTGTGGCGGATATCGCCGACAACTGCCCGACGGTCTTCAATCCCGATCAACTAAATGATGACTCCGATTCACTCGGCAATCTGTGTGACAACTGCCCGACCGAGACCAATCCGAATCAGGAAGACAGCGATTTCGATGGGATCGGCGATCCCTGCGATTTCTGTTTCGACTCTGATGGCGATGGCTTCGGCGACCCCGGTCATTCCGGCGACACATGTGGCATCGACAATTGCCCGACTCTTTACAATCCGGCGCAGGACGATCCCGACAGCGATGGTGTCGGCTCGCTCTGCGACAACTGCCCGACCGTGAGCAATGTGGCCCAGGCCAACAGCGATACCGACAGCCTGGGTGACCTTTGCGACAACTGCACGCAGCGGACGAATCCGCTACAAGAGGACGTTGACGGCGATCTGGTCGGCGATAGCTGCGACAACTGCCTCACGGTCGCCAACCAGGATCAGGCCGATGCCGACCAGGACAACATCGGCGATGCCTGCGACTACCTTTGCGGCGATGCCAATGGCGATCAGATTGCGAACATCACCGACGCGGTTTATCTGATCGCCTACATCTTCAATGATGGCCCGGCGCCGGTGCCGATTGTCGATTCCGGAGATGCCAACTGCGACGGTAGCGCGAACATCACTGACGCGGTCTACCTCATTCAGTATATCTTCAATGGAGGTCCCGCACCCTGCGAGGGGTGCTAGTTGCTTTTCGCTTGATCGGCGCGCGCTTGGGCGATCGCTTCGCGTAGACGATCGATAGCGGGGAAGTCGGGCGCTAGCTGAACGACCCGATCCAGGTTCTGCTCCGCCAGGTCCAGCTTACCTGCCTGCAAGTAAACCGAAGCCAGATTGAAGTAGCTGCCAGGATGGGTCGGATCCTGGTTGCGCACCCAGGTAAACTCCCGAATGGCATCATCAATCCGCCTCTGCCGCGCATAAATCTGCGCCAGATTGCCATGAATCTCCACCGAATTGGGGAAACGCTGCAGCAGGAATTTGAACTCCTGCTCTGCATCGGCGCGCATATCCAGGTCCAGATACAACTGCGCCTTGCGAAAGAGAGCTTCATAGTAGGTGGTGTCGGCGTCGTAAGCCCTTTGATAGATGTCGAGCGCTTCTTCCTTGGCATCGATCTGAATATGCAACCAGGCGTAATCCATGATCGCCCAGACCTCGTTGGGGTTGCGCTCGAACCGCGCCAGCAGCAGATCATTGAGCTCGCCCAGGGTCAGGTAACGCTTGTAAACGTCGGCGAGACTGCGCGCTGCAGCCTGATTGTTGGGGTCGACCTCGATACACTTCTGATAGTACACGGTCGCCAGAGAATCGCGACCCAACCTCTGAAAGGTGTTTCCCAGCGCGTTGTAGACCATCGGCGACTTCGGATAGAGACGCGCCGCGGTCAGCAACTCAACCCGCGCATCTTCGTAGTCGCCCTCCTGAAAGTAGGCCGAACCCAGATGCAGGTGCGACTCATATTCCGAGGGCGGTCGCGTCTTGAACGGCGGCAAAAAAGTCAGACCGTTGCAGAGCAACACAGCGACCAGGAAGAGCACCAGCAATCGATAGAACTTGAGAAAGTCCTTCTTTTTCCAGAGTCCGACCATGTGCCAGGCCCCGGCGGTTCCCCAGATTATCAGAATCGGCACCATCGGCAGCCGGTAGCGGGCGTTGACAAAGAAGAGCAGAATCGAGACCGAGTAAGCGATCAGAAAGAAGATCAGCGGATACTGATTGCGCCGGACCAGTCCGGCAAAAACCGCCACCAGCGCCAGCGGCAGCAGGATCCCGAAAGGAAAAGCGATGAACTTGTCCCAGACCAACGGCGCCAGCACCGGCGAGCGTTCGGCAAAGAAATAGATGTGGCGGTTGTTGGGGAGCTCGAAGCCGGAGGCCAGATAGACCAGTTTCCGGACCTCCAGCCAGAGCCAATCGAGCGGGTTAGTGGTGATGTAGTCGAGCCCCATTTTGAGCCAGACATCGTTGACTTCCCGGTCATCGAGTGTCCGGCCGGCGACCGTGTTCGCGATCCTCACCGCGTCGCGATAGCCACCCTCAAACTCCACCGAGGTGCCGGCCAAGACTGCGGTCTTGCCATCGGCGAACCGGTTGTTGCCGATCAGGAAGTTGTAGCCGCTGTAGTTGCCGAACAGGTGCGGTTGCCCGGTGACTGCATAGTTGCGCGCAAAGAGGATCACCAGCATCACCACCACCCCGGCGCAATAGAACGCCGCTTGCCGCAGCCAGCCTCGACGGCGGCGACGACTGATGTAGCGCCAGAGCCAGAGAATTATCCCCGGCAGTACGATCAGCACATTGGGTCGCGCCAGCGCCGAGAGCCCCAGAAGCAACCCGGAGGCGAAAAGAAGCCAGCGATTTCCATTGTCTTCATATCTGAACAGCAACAGGAAGGAGGCGAGATCGAGGAAGACAATCAGCGTCGGTATCAGAATCTCATTGTCGAAAAGGATGAAGGGACCGTAGAGCGCCGCAATCAATCCGGCGGCAATCGCGATGCCACGTGAATAGAAACGGAGCGCGAGATAGAAAACCATCACACAGGAAAGCGATCCCATCACGCTCTGAATCAGTCGCGCCGCAAAAGGTTCGATTCCGGTGATGCTGTAGATGGCTGCCAAAAAGTAGGGATAGAGCGGCGCTTTGAAAGTTGCCTGATGAATCGTCAGCGTGCCGTTGAGAATATCAATTGCCGCCTGATTGTAGAACTGCGGATCGAGAATGAAATAGGTCGAGACCGGGGAGGCGGAGAAGTCGATCAGATAGGCCAGCCGCGCCAGCAGCGCTACCACGAAAATGACCAGCGCCAGCGGCCAGAGTGTTTTCTTCGTCGCCGTTTTCTTATCCATCACGATACTGAAAATAATCAGCCGCGCCCGATCATGCAAGAGGTGACTTAGTCCACCGGCACGGACGATAAAGTTTGTCGCCTCAGTTGCAAAAGCCTTCTATATTATTGCCATGCCACAGGGAGTCTACCTGCACATTCCATTCTGCAGCTCCTTCTGCAGCTACTGCGATTTCTACCGGGAGCCTTATTCACCGCAGGCTGAGCAGGCTTATGTTAGCGCTTTGCTGAGCGAGATCGAGCTGCGCGCCGCCGAGTTGGGCGCGCAGGAGGTCACCTCGGTCTATTTCGGCGGCGGCACACCCTCACTTCTGCACTCCGACTCCTGGCGCAGGCTGTTTGGTGTTTTGCGGGAGCATTGCAGGTTTTCTCCCGATTGCGAGATATCCGCCGAGGCAAATCCCGACTCGGTCGATGTCGAGAAACTGACAACTTTGCGGGAGTCGGGGGTGAATCGCTTATCGCTGGGGGCGCAGTCATTCTCAAATCGCGCGCTGCAGGCACTGGGTCGCCGTCACGATGCCGCCGCGATCAAGAGAGCGGTTAGCTTGGCGCGCGACTGCGATTTCGCCAATCTTTCCCTCGATCTGCTCCTGGGCTTACCGGCAAGCGCCAACACCATGCTGCGCGACGACCTGCAGGCGCTGTTGGAGTTCACCCCGGAACATCTCTCCTGCTATGTACTCACCCTTGAAGGTGGAGTGCAGTTGCAGCTTGCCGTGGAGCAGGGGAGCGAGAGTCTGCCTGAGGAGCAGCAGATCGCCGATGACTATCTATTGTTAGCGGAGACCATGCAGTGTGCCGGTTATGAGCACTATGAGATTTCTAACTTCGCCAAGCCCGGATTCGCCTGTCGTCACAATCTCAACTACTGGCAGCAGGGCGAGTACCTTGGTTTCGGCCCTGCCGCGGTAACAACCAGTGGCGATCTCCGTAGCACCAACGTTCCCGACCTGCGTGGCTATTTGCAGGCGCTGAACGCGGGGAAGCTGCCGGAGCGCGAGACTGAGACGCTGGATGACAGGACCAGGTGTGCGGAGCGGATCATGCTCTC
>JBDRQZ010000050.1:0-2048 GCA_043826025.1 bacterium
GGCGCAATCTCATTGAGATGCTCACGCAGGCAATGCTCCAAGAGCGCCAGATCGACCACACTGTTGCGTTTGGCGACACCAACACGCTCGGCAAAATCGCGAATCGACTCCGGTGTATAGCCTCGCCGCCGGAAACCGGAAATCGTCGGCATCCGTGGATCATCCCAGCCGCTGACATGGCCTTCGTTCACCAGTTGCAGCAGCTTGCGCTTGCTCATCACTGTGTGGGTCAGGTTCAGCCGCGCGAACTCGATTTGCTGCGGGTGGTGGACGTGCAGTTGATCGAGAAACCAGTCATACAGCGGCCGGTGGTCCTCGAACTCCAGCGAACAGAGTGAGTGCGTGATCCCCTCGATCGAGTCGGAGAGACAGTGGGTGAAATCATACATCGGATAGATACACCACTTGTCGCCGGTACGGTGATGATGCGCATGTTTGATCCGATAGATAGTCGAATCGCGCATATTCATATTGCCGGAAGCCATATCGATTTTGGCGCGCAGCACCTTGGCGCCATCGGGAAACTCGCCCGCGCGCATCCGCGCGAACAGGTCGAGGTTTTCCGCGACACTGCGATTACGGTGTGGACTATCCTTACCCGGCTCTTTCAGGGTCCCGCGATATTCGCGAATCTCATCGGCGGAGAGATCGTCGACATAGGCCTTACCATCTTTGATGAGCCGCACGGCGAACTCATAGAGCTGCTCGAAATAGTCGGAGGCATAATACTCGCGATCCTGCCAATCGAACCCGAGCCAGCGGATATCCCGTTTGATCGACTCGACAAAGCTGACATCCTCCTTGACCGGATTGGTGTCATCGAAACGCAGGTTGTAGAGCCCGCCGAACTCCTCCGCCAGACCAAAGCTGATACAGATCGCCTTGGCGTGGCCGATATGCAGCCAGCCATTCGGCTCCGGAGGGAAACGGGTGTGCACCCGGCCGTCGTTTTTGCCCTTGTTGACATCCTCGATAATGATATCGCGGATGAAATTCGATGCGGTTTTCTTCTCTTCTTCAGCCATGTTCTTCTCTTCGTAGGTTAAGCGGCCTGCCCGCTTGACATCGTTTTATACAGGCGTGTCAAGCGCCAAGGCGCTTGACCTACAACGTCTATCGGCGCACCGATTGGCGGAGAAGATACGAAAGTTCTGCGTTTTGGGAAGATGAAAATCGTCAAGGCCCGGGGCAGACGGATGAGATTGTCACTGCGGCGGAGCCTGCCCCCGAGCTTCATCGGGGGGCCGCAAACCACTAGGTTCTCGGCGGCAGCGCATTGTTATCGCATGCTGTCAGCCATATCGATTGAGAATCACGCTACTGCTGTTGGCGCGTCCGTGCGCCCTGGCCCCCGCCCGGGCGACAAGAATCGGGACGCGCCGGAGCGCGTCCCGATAGTGGTCCACTTCTTCATTGTATTTCTCCCCATCCTCGGCTTCATACATCGGGAAGACCTTCGCCTGAACCGCTTTGCGCACCATCTCAATCGACAGCTCGGAAGGCATCTGCCAGCCCGGCGAACAGGGCGATATCAAGTGGATGAATTTGAATCCCTTGACTTCATCCGAATCATGTGCGATAATTGCTGCTGGATTTGATTACAGGTTCCCGGCGGCCTGCATTGGGCCGAAAGACCTATGGAAACCGAAGATGAGGTGTCAGACTTACGGGCAATCTGAAATGGTAGGTGCAGCGACGGCAAGTGCAGTCAGACAGTTCCTAGAGCCATCTTTTGCCAACGCCCTGTTGGTTATCGTCGGCGGCTACGGGAGCGGGAAATCTGAGATTTCTGTCAACCTTGCCCGCTATCTTGCTGTCAGCCAACCCGATCCGGTTTCTATCGCAGATTTGGACCTCGTAAACCCTTACTTCCGCTCCAGGGAAGCCCTCAAACAACTTAATTCGCTCGGCATCAAAGTGATCGCACCGCAGGGGGACATGCAACATGCTGATCTTCCCGTTGTCCTGCCCGAGATCCGTGGTGCCATCGGCGGGGCGGATGGCCCGGTGATACTTGATGTGGGCGGGGATGATGTCGGTTCCCGGGT
>JBDRQZ010000051.1:0-13812 GCA_043826025.1 bacterium
GCGCCATTTGCGCAGCCGCCGACGGGAGTCGAACCCGCAACTGCCGCGTGGGAAGGACGGGGTTCTACCGTTGAACTACGGCGGCAACAGTAAAGCCTCAGGCAGGTATCACGTGAACCCGCCTGAGGTTTTCATTTGTAAATTCTAGTTGACACGTGGTGGCGGACGCGCTAACTTCCAGAAACATAAGCCTACTTTGTGCATACCTCGTACTCTGTTAGGTTTTTGAGCTTGACCGTCCTGTTGCCGCAGGACGGTCTTTTTCTATGTATTCAAATCCAATGTTCTCTCAATTCTTTTTCGATACTCGTACTTTGGACTTTCGGGGCTTCCAACGTTCTTTCGCTCAAGCATGCCTTTGTCATAGTAGCCTTTGAGATAGTTCGCTACAGTTGCCCTGACGCTTGATCGCTTTCCTCGACCACCATAGCCTTTCTCAGTCATCCAGCCTATTATGTCCTTTCCCGAGAACCAACCGTGTGCGTGATCCTGGATGAACTGGCGTACACTAGCAGCCGCGCCTGGAGACTTGGCGGACGCCACTGATTGGCTTGGTTCATCCTCAGTCTTACGCATCTGTATGCCACTGATTAGCAGCCGGATAGCTTCTAGCTCCTTTTGAGTGTGACTTATAATCGCCACGAGCTCTTTCTCGTGGGCTATTAGGTCTTTGAGTCGTAACATCTTCCACTCCTTGGCTAAAAGTCACTATGGTAGTTAAGGCGTGTTGGGACGATTGTCAATCAAAAACCCAAATTGCGCGAAAGTTTTTTTTCGCAAGGCCGTAATGGTTGTGCACATTGTGGATAACTACACAAGCAAATTTGTGTAAATGTCTCCAAGTTGATATTGTGTAACATTATAGAGGTTGCCGAGCTTGGGTTCCTTTCTTGCTGTATCAACATGATTGGCGGCTTTTTTGGGCTCTCTCCGATTGCTGCTCCCCAGTGATGTTTTTGGACCGATAAGGCGCTCGAGAGCTATGGAGGCGGGATTCTTCCGGTTGCGGTCGCGGTTGTCTTGCTTCGGGAGATTCTACTGCAGCGGGCTATTCTTCGGGCTCCGGAGGCTCTTTGCGGCCCAGATAGAGCTTGGTCTCCAGCAAGTTCACCCACTTGGAGAACTCCTTGCCGGCATTCTCCGGTTTGCGGCGGATACGGGCGATCGCATTGAGCTTGGAGTCCATCTCATCGATGAAATAGAGCACGAAAGCTTCCTCAAAACAGGGCTCCACCGGCACGCTGTATGCCTTTTTGCCCTGGTGGGAAAGAATCATATGCAGCAGCTTGCGGACGTTCTCATCCTCATCCAGCTCCAGTTCGCGCGCTTTCTCCCGCACCAGATCGTAGCCCATGACGATATGCCCGTAAAGCCGTCCGGGTGTTGAATAGCTCAGCGTGCTACCGACAGTCATTTCATCGATCTTGCCGATATCATGCAGAAGTGCCCCGGCCAGTAAGAGCGAGCGGTCCAGATGCCCATAATGATCGCAGAGTTTGGCGGCTGCCCGTGCCATCGAGAGTGAGTGTTCCGCCAGCCCGCCGATATAGGGATGATGCCAGGCGGTGCCGCCGGGCGCTTGAAAATAGAGCGGCTTGATGCTTTCATCGAAGATCACTGCCAGCAGCAGCCGCTTCAACTCCTGATCGCTAACCGACTCGATCACCTGCGAGACGCCGATCTCGAGTTCCTCGACCGGCGTATCACTTGTCGGCAGCAGTTCGCCGGGGTCATATTCGCCCTCCTTGGCAGGTCTGATCTTGTCGACCTTCACTTGCAAGCTGTCTTGATAGGTGGAGATCAACCCCTGGACTTTGACTACTTCGGCATCTCTGATCTGATCAAAAGCTGCCTGCGCCAACTCATTCCACATGATCCCGGCCACTTTACCGGTAGCATCGCCAAACTCCAGGCGCAGACGCACACCCTTTTCAAAGGGGATCAACTCACAGACACGCAGAGCGTAGAAGCCCAGCAGCGTCTCCCCGGCTTGTAGGTCGGAAATATTCATCAGCAGCCGCAATGTGGCGGTGTCGACCCTTGATGTCAAGGATTTTGCTTGCCAGTCTTGGCGCGGCGGTTGTAGGTTGAATTGCCAGCCATGATTCTCTCACGCTACATACTCCGGGAACATATCGGGCCCTTCTTTTTTGCCTTTTTCATCGTGACTTTCGTGCTGATTATCGACTTCATCCCCCAGGTGGTCGATCTGATTATCGGCAAAGACCTCTCCGCCTGGACGGTGCTCAAGTTCTTTGTGCTCAACCTCGCCTGGATGTTGGCGCTTTCGGTACCGATGGCGGTGTTGGTCAGCACGATCATGGCTTTCGGGCGGCTAACCTCCGACCATGAGATTCTCGCGATCAAGAGTTCGGGGCTGAATATGGTCCGGCTGATGCTCCCGGTGATCGGTGTCGCTTGTCTGCTCGGGATCGGGCTGGTTTGGTTTAACAACAATGTCCTGCCCGACGCCAACCATGAAGCCTCCAATCTGCGCAGCGATATCCAGCGGCTGCGGCCGACGTTTAGGCTGCAAAGCGGGGTTTTCATCGACTATATCCCCGGTTACGTCATTCTCATCGACGATGTCGACTATACCACCTCCGACCTGCGTGGCGTGATTATCTACGATCAGAAAGACCCGAAACTGGCGCGGACAATCACCGCCGATAGCGGTACGGTCGAATTCTCGGCGGCCGGCGAGTATATTCTCTTTCATCTGCGCGACGGGCAGATTTATGAGCAAAACCTCAGCCAGGAATCGAATTACCGCGTCTCCGAGTTTGCCACCCAGACTTTTATCGTGCAGGAACTCGGCACCAAACTAGAGCAGACCGATCGCACCTATCGCGGCGACCGCGAGATGTCGGCGGCGGAAATGGCGATCAAGACCGAGGCCTGGGAGCAGGAAATCGCCAATTACCGCAAGATGATGGTCGAGGACACCGATTCGGCGACCTACCGACTGCTGGAACCGCCTGCCGAACCAGTGCGTTTTAAAGTCAACACTCCGGAAGTTATCGCTCGTGCCTCGACCGGCGCCGCCTTCAAGGAACAATCGCAGCTCGCGCGGCTGCTCAAGACTCGCGATGGTCAGATCCACTCCAATCGCAAGCTGATCAGCAAATACGAGGTCGAGATCCACAAGAAGTATTCGCTGCCGGCGGCTTGTCTGGCCTTTGTGCTGATCGGTGCACCGTTGGGGGTCATGGGCCGTAAAGGAGGTATGGCGATTTCGGTTGGCTTGTCGATTGGGTTGTTCACCCTCTACTGGTCATTCCTGATCGGCGGCGAGCAGTTGGCGGACCGTCTGGTGATCGCGCCCTGGGTAGCGATGTGGGCCGCGAACTTTTTGCTGACCGCTATCGGCCTGATCCTTCTTTATAAAGTCAAGCAGGAGCGACCGCTCTCCTGGGTCTTCCGACGTCTCTTCTGGTGGCGAGGTGAGTGATGCGGATTCTGACTCGCTACCTGCTCAAGAGCTTCTTTCTGACTTTCGCGGTCTCGCTGCTCTGCTTTGTGATGGTTTTCGACCTGGTCAACCTGATCGAGAATGTCGGCAAGTTTCTCGAATCGGACGCCACCGGCAGCGAGATCTTTATGTACTATGTCTATTTTACGCCGTTCATACTGGTGCTCACCACCCCGATTGCGACCTTGTTGGCGGCGATTTTCTCGGTCGGCCTCGCGGCGCGCCGGAACGAACTGCTGGCGATGAAGGCTGCCGGGGTCTCCCTCTACCAGCTCGCGCTGCCGCTCTTGAGCGGCGGCTTGGTCATCGCGCTGGGGCTCTGGGTCTTCGGCGAGTTAGTGATGCCGGAGGCCAACCTGCGCAAGAATGATATCAAGGCCGAGAAGGTCGAACGACGCGGCTCGCGCTCGGCTCGAACGCAGAGCAATCAGATGTTTCTCGGCAGGGATGGCCGCATCTTTCATTTCGGCAACTACACCAGTGCTCAGGCTAAGGGGACGCAGGTGGCGGTTCAGACTTTCGACGGCAATCGTCTCAAATCGATTATCACGGCCGCACAATTCGACTGGCAGGATTCGATCTGGGTGGGACGCGACGTCGAATTTCGCGAATTTCGCGATTTCCGCACTGACCCGCAACCGATTCGTCAGTGGCATGAAGACTACTACAGCTTCAGCGAGTTTCCTGAGAATCCCGGCTATTTCGAAACCTGGTATTCCGGCGAGGATGCGCTGTCGCTCGGCTATTTCAAGCTAAAGCGCTTCATCGAAGTCAGCCGGATGATCGGCCGCGATGTCACGCCGCAGATTGTCGATCTCTACACTAAGATAGCCTTCCCTTTCATCAATGTAATCATCATCCTGATCGGTGTGGCGCTGGCCTCCAATCCGCGCCGCAGCGGCCTGGCAATCAGTTTCGGGATGTCGATGGCAATTTCATTTGTGTTTTACACGATTGTCAAAATCGCAATCGAGCTGGGTCATCAGGGGACCATTCCGCCGATTGTCGCCGCCTGGGGCGCGAATGCGGTATTTTTCCTGTTTGGCATGTTCCTGCTGTTCAGGACGCCAAAGTAGGGCGACTTCTGTTGCGGCGGGTCTTGAGCGAGCCTGCCTAGGCGAGATTGTGACCTGCCGCCCTGGGTGTCAGGTCACACGACCAGTCGCGTGGCGATTGTTCGCAAGACCTGACACAACAGTGAATCACTTGATCGCTACATTCTTCCCGCAATTGCTGCAAGTCAGATGATCGCCGGTGAAACCGGGTGAGAGTTGCAGCAAATGGCCGCAAGTGCAACGGAATGATTCCCAGCCATTGCCATGACGATGATAGGTCAACTGCTCACGATCATCTCGTGAGTCAGGCTGTTGCTGCTGCGTTTTCTTAACTGCATCCAGCACACCACCGGCAGTCGCCAGCATCGCAGTGGGCACCATCAGTTCACGGCTGCAACGCGGGCAGGTGATTTTGTCCTTCTTGAACTCCGGTGGCAGCTTGATTTTGAGTCCGCAGGCACAGGCGATGAAGGCATACTGATTGACCGCACGCACAATATCACCCAGGTCGCGCTGCTGCGTTTTGTGATCGCGCGTGCTCTTTGCTTCTGCCTTACGTAGTTCAACCGATTCAGCATCTTTGAGTGCCGAGGCGGGTAACAATGCAGCCGCTCCCGTGACTTTGCTAAACGCCTCCTGATAATTGTTGAACCCTGCGCCCTGTGCGATACTGCGCAGGATTCTGATGCGCTCTTCAATCGGTGGGTGGGTGCTAGTCAGATTACTGAGCTTGTGCCCCTTCTGCTTGAGCGGATTAGCGATATACATCGGTGCCGTGACTTTGTTGGCGTGCCGCATGTCTTCGGTCGACTGCGAGATCTTCTCCAGCGCCGAGGCCAGCCCCTCGGGGTAGCGGGTCAAGCGGACTGCCGTGGCATCGGCGAGATACTCGCGTTTCCGGGAAATCGCCAGGTACAAAAGCCGGGCCATGATCGGGGTTAGAATCGCAAAGACCAGTGCGACGATCACCACAATCCCCTGTCCGCCACCACCATCGCTTGACCGGCTGGAACGATAGCGCCGTGAAGAGCCGACTCCGAAGAGACTACCGCGCAGAAAGACCTGCGAGATCAAGACAATTGCGCCAAGCATAATGCCCGCAAAAGACATGAGCAGCGTGTCACGATTCATGATATGTGCGGTTTCATGCGCGATTACCCCTTGCAGCTCATCGCGGTTGAGTCGGGATAATAGCCCGGCAGTCACCGCCACCGCAGCCTTGTCCGGCTTGCGGCCGGTGGCAAAGGCGTTGGGGGCGGCTTCATCGACGATGAAGACCTTCGGCATGCCGGGTAAATTCGCGGCGATCCGCATCTCCTCGACAACATTGAACAACTGCGGATGAACGTCGCGGGTGACTTCCTTGGCCCCGGCCATCGAGAGCATGATGTTGTCGCCCTGAAAGAAGGCCACCAGTGAGAGAATACCCCACAAGAGCAGAGCGAACCCAACGCCCACCATGCCGCCGTCGGGTGGCAGCCAGGCCGCGCCGACCACATAGCCCAGCACGACCAGCGCGACACCCATCCCGATAAACAGGAGAATCGACTTGCGGCGATTTTGACGGATCAGTTCCCACATCTTGCAGTCACACTTTCAAGATCAGCGTTTCAGGAAAAGTCCACTTTCGGCGCTTCCCGTTCGCCCGGTTCCTTAAGCTCGAAGAATTCGCCTTCCTTGAAGCTGAACATTCCGGCGATGACGTTCGAAGGGAACATCTGAATCTTGTTGTTAAAGAAGAGCACCTGATCGTTGTAGGCTTGCCGCGAGAAAGCAATCTTGTTCTCAGTCGAGGTCAACTCTTCCTGCAACTGCATGAAGTTCTGATTGGCCTTGAGGTCGGGATAGTTTTCCACCACCAAAAAGAACTTCGACATTGCGCCCGAGAGCTCACCCTCGGCGGCGGCCTTCTCACCGATAGACCCGGCGCCCATCGCTTTGGCGCGGGCATTGGTGACGCTCTCCAGCGTTTCCCGCTCATGCTTCATGTAGCCCTTGACCGTCTCCATCAGGTTGGGGATCAGGTCATGGCGACGTTTCAGCTGGACATCGATCTGCGCCCAGGCATTCTTGACCTGATTGCGCAGCCGCACCAGCGAGTTGTAGATGCCGATCACAAAGAACACCGCGATGACGATCAGCACGATGACGACTAGGAATCCAAGCATATTTCTCTCCTTCTTCGGAGCTTACATTTCACTGCGAAACATATCTTCCAGCAAGGTCGCAACTTTATTACCGCTTTCGCCACCGATTATTCGCACGATCTCATGCAACTCGCCGCGATCGAACCAGATACCATGCCCCTGTTCGCAGAGATCGAGCTCGACGGCAGGCGCGGTAGTGGTCACCGTCTGCATCCGCTCCGTGCAGATCGGGCACTTACGGTCACCCGGTTTGCTGCTGCCCTGGGTGAGAAAGGGCGCCAGCAATTCGCGCGCCAGGCGTTCCTCACCGAGCAACAGCCCCAGCTCGCCGGTGTCGAGCCAGATGCCGCCACAACTTAAACAATAATCGAGCTCGACTTGCTGCAATTCCAGCACTACCAGCGGTTCATTGCAATTTACGCATTCCATCAGGCCATAATCCTCTGTTTGGCCAATTCCCGGCCTTCATTAGTCAGATTGAGCATGCCGGCACTTTGTGTCACCATGCCCTGTCGTAACGCGCGCGCAACCACCCGATCTGAGAATGACTGCTCCCAGCGCAGATGGTCCTGCAAATGATCGATCCGACACTCAGTGACTGCCTCCGGCAACCCCTCATGATTAAACAAATGAATCGCCAGCATCGCCTGAGCAAAATCCCAGCGCTGCCGCAGTCGCCGCCGCGCTCCGGCGAGCAGTCCGCGGCCCGGTGCCAGCAGATAGGCGATCAAAAAGAGCACCCCGGTCATGGTCGCAATCGAACCGGCAATCGAGGTATCGAGGCTATGCGCCACCCAGTAGCCACTGATCGCCGCCACCGCCGCGAGCGCCGCACTTAGCAGTAACATACGTGAAAGTCGGTCGGTGAGCAAATAGGCAGTTGCCGGCGGGGCGATCATAATCGCGACCACCAAAATCGACCCGACCGCATCGAAAGCGCCGACCGCTGTGATCGAAACCAGCGTCATCAGAGCATAGTGAATCAGCACTGGCGAAAATCCGAGCGAGGCCGCCAGGGCGGCATCAAAGGTGGCGAGCTTGAGTTCCTTATAGAAAACCAGAATGAATGCCAGATTGAGGAGCAGAACGCCGCCCATGACCCAGAGTGCTTTCGGGCCAATGTCGGTGCCGAAAAGTTCCAGGCGATTGAAAGGCGCAAAGGCCAACTCGCCCAGCAGTACCGCGTCGGTATCCAAATGCACCCCGCCTGCATAACGGGAGATCAGGATGATCCCGACACTGAACAGTAACGGGAAGACCAAACCAATTGCGGCATCGCTCTTGACCAGGCGGCTGTTGCTGAGCGCCTCGACCAGCGCCACCGTTAACACGCCGGTCGCAGTTGCGGCGAGCACCAGAAGCGGTGAAGCCAGATCCTGCACCAGAAAAAAGGCCATGACGATGCCGAGCAGAATCGAATGACTGATGGCATCGGACAAGAGCGCCAGCCGGCGCAGGATCAAGAAGACGCCGGGCAGCGCGCAGGCGACCGCCACCACCACCGCGATCAACTGAATTTCAAGCTGTGGCACGCTCATTGGATTTGCCCCAGATTGTCAAGTAGCGACTCGGCATTGTTGCGGCCGGAGTCTGTCAGAGCCCAGGTGTGGAGATCGAGTTGTCGCACCAGACCGCGTCGTTTCAATTCTTCGAGATTCTTGGCGACCGCCGCCGGATTGGTGCTCATCGAACGGAGCACCGCGGTATTGTGGGGGTAGGAGGGATCATGATGGTGCGCGGCCAGTTCAAAGAGATCGACCAGCACCGCCTCCAGCGCCAGTTCACGTCGACCGCGCAAGCGTCGCAGCCAGTTCCAGAGCAGGCCGCGATTCGGCGCAAAGAGCAAGGAGAGGAGCACAATGGCACTGATGCAGATGACGATGGTCGGCCCGGTCGGCAGATGAGAGGTCGTGCTGCTGATTACCGCCCCGGCGACACCGGCAACTGCTCCAAACAGCCCCGCCAGGATGACCATTACTCCGAGACGGTTGGTCCACTGGCGGGCGGCGGCCGCAGGCGCAACAATCATCGCACTCATCAGCACCACCCCAACCGTCTGCAAGCCGATCACAATCGCGATCACCAGCATCGAGGTCAGCAGCAAGTCGCAGGTACGCATCGAAAGTCCCATGCTGCCCCCGAACTCTGGATCGAAAGAGAGCAATCGGAACTCCTTGAAGAGCAGTATCAGGGCGAAGAGCACGATACCACCGAGTATCGCCATTGTGACCACGTCACGTTCCAGCATCGCCGAGGCCTGCCCAAAGAGGAACTTCTCCAGCCCAGCTTGGCGCGAATCTGGAAGTTTCTGAATGAAGTTCAGAAGCACCAGACCGAATCCAAAGAACACCGAGAGCACCAGTCCCATCGCGCTGTCGGTCTTGACCCGGCTGTGCCGGATCACACTGATAATAAAAAGTGTCGCCAGCCAGCCGGCCAGTGCCGCGCCCAACAGCAGCACCAGCGGCGCTTTGCTGCCGGTCAACAGAAATGCAAGCGCGATTCCCGGCAAGGCGGCATGCGAAATCGCGTCACCAAGCAAACTCTGCCGCCGCAACACCGCAAATGAGCCCAGCGCGCCGCTGACAAAACCGAGTATCGCTGCGCCCAGTGCCACGGTGCGCAATGTGTAGTCGGTGAATAATGACTGCAGCAGTTCGATCACGGCTTACTCTCTCCCCGCTGTTCCCCTGGCGGTTTCCTCACGCACCTGTTGGCCGGCGAATGCCACGCGACCGCCGTAGGCAGTACGCAGATTGGCCTCCGTGAATACCTCGCTCACCGGGCCGCTGGCGATCCGGCGGACATTGAGGAGTGTCACCCAATCGAAGTACTCCGGTACAGTCTGCAGATCATGATGCACCACTACCACCGTCTTACCGGCCGACCGCAATTCCTGCAGGAGCGCGACAATTGCTTTCTCCGTCTTGATATCCACTCCCTGAAAGGGCTCATCCATGAAGTAGACCTGAGCATCCTGCACCAGCGCCCGCGCCAGGAAAACCCGCTGTTGCTGGCCGCCGGAGAGCTGGCTGATCTGGCGATGAGCGAAGGAGAGCATCCCGACCTTGTCCAGTGCTTCACTGGCAAGCCAGCGTTCCTCCTTGCCGGGACGGCGCACCCAGCCGAGGTCACCATAGCGGCCCATCAGCACCACATCCTGGACATTGGTGGGGAAATCCCAGTCAACACTGCCACGCTGCGGCACATAGCCGACCAGCCGCCGCTGTTGCTCGTAGGGTTTGCCGTAGATCAGCACCTGCCCGGCGGCCACCGGCACCAGCCCGAGAATGCTCTTAATCAGGGTCGTCTTGCCGGCGCCATTGGGTCCGACAATCGCCAGCAGAATGCCGGGAGGCGCGTCGAGATCGATATCCCAGAGCACCGGCCGGTCACGATAGGCCACAGTCAGGTCGGTGACCTCGATTGCTTTCGGATCCTGAGCCCTAAATCCAGCAGCGCCCATCATTTCTCTCCCAACAGCGCGCTGACAACAGTATCGATGTTGTGCTTGACCATACCGATATACGAGCCTTCCGGCGTGCCCGGATCGCCCATCGCGTCGGAGAACAGCTCTCCGCCGATTTTAACCTCAAACCCGCGCGCCTTGACCGCAGCCTGCACCGCCTCAATATTGCGGGGCGAGACCGAGGATTCAATAAAGATCGCCGGAATTTTGCGTTCCGCGATAAAGGTCGCCAATTGCTGGATGTCCGCAGTGCCGGCCTCGGTGGCGGTGCTGATGCCCTGCAGGCCGCGCACTTCGAAACCGTAAGCGCGACCGAAGTAGTTGAAGGCATCGTGCGCGGTAATCAGCACCCGCTGCTGCTGCGGCACGCGGGCCGCCTGTGTTCTGACATACTGGTGCAGATCGAACAGCCTCGCCTTGAGACTGTCCGCATTATTACTGAACAGCGCCACACCGCCGCTGTCGAGAGCGATCAAGTTGTCGCGAATCAGATCGACGGTACGAACCCAGAGGCTCACATCGAACCAGATATGTGGATCATGCGCGCCCGCGAACTGTTTTGGCGACAGCAGCATCTCCGCCGGCACCGCCTGCGCGACGGCAACTGTTCGGGTCCGGCGCTGCATCTGCTCGAACAGCTCGGTCATGGCGCCCTCGAGATGCAGGCCCCCGTAGAAGATGATGTCGGCTTCACTCATCAGCTCGACATCACCTGCACTCGCTTTGTAGAGATGGGGATCGACACCAGGGCCCATCAAGCCGGCAACCCGTACGCGCTTGCCGCCGATCTGTTCGACGACATCGGTAATCATCCCGATTGTGGTGACGACTTTGAGTCTGGCCGCATCGCCAGTAGCTCCTGCCTCCTGTTTGTTCTCACCACAACCACTGAGGGTGACAAACAGCACCGCGCAACAGAGTGTTAGAAGTTGATTCTTGAATGATATCCATTCAGATTTAGATCTCGCGCTCATCGGGCCTCCGCCGGATTTAGGTTCTACCAGTTGCCCCAATATTAACACTTGGGAAAGCATCAGACAATTATTCATTATCGCAGGAGCAACCGATGCCGGTCGCCGGCAACTATCTCAACTTTACGCGATGCGAGTCCCCTGTTATTTGCGATAGTCCCGACAGGGTCACGATCGTTTTGGCAAAAAGAGAACCGGGGGTCGCATTCAGGCGACTCCCGGTTCTCTTATAGGCAGGTTCGGTTAGACTGAACAGGTTCAGCTTACGGGCAGTCCGCGCAGGGGGCCGGGCCGCCGGCGAAGATATACTGAACCAGGTAAACCGCGTCGGTGATATTTGCGACAGCGTCGCAGTTACTGTCACCGGCGATTAACGGGCAGGGAGCCGGGCCGAAGTTGAAGATGTACTGAATCAGGAAGACGGCATCCGTGATATTCGCGACCGCGTCGCCATTGGGGTCGCCGCAGACGTAGCAATCGGCCGGCGGCGGCGGGGTGTATTCGCCACAGGAGAGGAAGGTCCAGCAGTCGGTCCAAAGCTCGGAATCCTGCGGACCAAAAGCACCCAGATAGTCGACTTGCTCGAAGCAGCCATCAGCCGGCAGAGCCGCGATCACTGCGCCATTGGCGGCCAGCGCCGGGCTGGCGGCCTGGAGGCGTGGATCGAGATTCAGGGCGTGCGAATCGAGGCCATAGGTGCCGACCTGGCTGACCAGAAGCGGATTCTGCACGGTGTTGGCGGTCCAGGGAGTCGGATTGGCGCAGCCGCCGGCAAACTGATCAAACATGTAGTAGGCAGTCCAGTGATTGTCGCCCGCATAGCAGGCGCCAACCGGATCGGATTCGGAGGCGATCACATAGGCATGACCCGGATACACAGCGGTCGAGGTGAGTGGATTCGGGCGGACGGCGCTGGGACCGATGTTCCACCACATCGTACTCTGGATGGTCAGAGCGCCGCAACGGGTACGATACTCGGTGTCAAAGGGACCGACTCCATCGCAGAGACCGGGGTCCTTCAGAGGGTTCGGACTCTGGAACTCTTCAAGGTCGATGCCGTTGAGAGCATAGTCGACGAAGATCGAGTTGTAGACATGGCTGCCGGCATTGTCACGAATCTTCAGAGCCACATCGGTGCCGGTGAAGGTGTCGCCGGGGCCGATGGCGGTGATGTTGGCGAGGTGCGGCTCGGCAAAATCGAATTCCTCACCGCAGTGGTTACCATCCCACTCACCGGTACGGTTGCCGGCATCCTCTTCATGCACGGCGAACCAGAACTGGCCGGTACCGTGGTAGCACTCATCATAGTCGAAGTAATCGTCGTTGTTGTAGGCACTGACCAGGTAGCGACAACAGACACTGCCGCCGAACCACTCATAACCGTCGTCGAGATTCATGAAAACCTCGATGTGGTCGATCGTGGTGCCGGAGCCGACGGCGCCCATCGTCATACCATTGATCTCATTCGCATCGCCAAGCTCATAGCCACCGTGACGAATGGAGATGTAACGATAGATACCGGAGTTGTCATCATCAAGCGACTCCGGATAGTAGGGCAGTGGGTTTTCCACAGCGTCATCGTCGCCGGCGCCGTAGCGGGTGCGCACCGGCTCGATCAGCGGATCGATACCTTCAACCTGGAACCAGGTGTCGCAGGTCGGGGTGCAGCAAACGGCCGCACCGAGGACGATCAGACCGCCCCAGGTAGCACGCGACGGCAGGACGATGTCGTCCGGATCGTAGACGTCGTCGGCCAACTGGGTCATGATAATCGGGCAGGACTTGGTGCCGATCATCTCGGCATAACCACCTCGGCAGATAATCAGGGCGCTGACTTCACCGGAAGGATTCTCACCCGGCAGACCGCCCTTGATGATCGTGCCCGGCTCGACATAGAGCTTCTCCGGAGTGGTCGGGTTGCCGAACTGGTCGTATGGACCCTGGACAAAAACACGACCGTCGAGGTGCCAGACTTTGTCGGCGGTGAAGGTGTATTCGTAGCCGTTTGCCGCCATCCGCGCGTGGAGCGTGGCGTCATTAATCACCTCGACCGTTGCTGGCTCCTGATCGCCGCAATAACCCCAGGCGATTGCCGGGACCATTAGCAGCAGACAGACAATAGTGAGCTTGCGCAGCATTAATGTACCTCCTCGAGAACGTCGTTCTTTAAGTTTCTCACAGTTTGCTTCTCTTGGCAGTTTGTAGCGATTCGTGTTGCGTTGCCATTTCGTGATCTGGATAGAATCCGTTGTCTCTGACCTGAGCGCTCGCCATCCCTGGTCTGCGGATTGACGATCTTTGATTTGTCACTTTCTGGTGTTCTCTCTCGGGTCAGCAAAGGTTCAATAAGTAAAAGCCGGTAAGAAGGTGTTCTTAACCCTCGTTCAACCACTCACGTCGAGCCTGAAAATCGCCAAACAATGTTTGCTCAGGATTGTCGCTCGATTAGAATTCAGTTAGTTGCCGGCAAGCGCGTCGCTGCTGGAAAAAAGAAGCCGCGCTCCTTTCTGGGAGCGCTGCTGCGCGCGCCTTACTCTAGGGCGAGTAAAGACAGGGTATTTTCAAGCGTCGTTTACAGACTCCAGCCCAGCCCGAAGGACCAACTGACACCGCTCTTGTAAGCCTCCGCGACATACTCCTGGCCATCGACATCGAAGGGATGGACCTTCTTGCTCTCCGAGTTCAGGATATTCTTCAC
>JBDRQZ010000052.1:0-2761 GCA_043826025.1 bacterium
CGGTTGTTACTGGAGGGATTGTTCGAGCAGTTGCAGGTTCAGGGCGAGTCGTGCCGCAGCTTGGCGCTTGGTCTTGGGTTTTCGGGCGGCGATCAGAAATGGCTGACTTTCACGGTCGCGCAACCGACTACCAACCCGACGACTTTTCTGCGCCAGATGCAGATGCAATTCGAGCAGCAGCGCTTTGCCGGTGCGGTTACTGAAATCAAAATCATTATCAGTGAGAGCGCGCCCCAGCGAATCAGTCAACTCGATCTGGTCAAAGGTAACTTTAGCTACATTAGTCCCGACAAACTCCGTGAACTTTCCAACTCCCCCGCCCTTTGCAGCATTCAACTAAATTCCGCCTCGCTGCCCGAGGAAAGCTTCTCACTGCAACCGCTTACTGCGAAGCGGCCTCCGACGATTGGCGTACCCCCCCCGCGACGGGTCAGCCCCTTTCCCCATGAAATCGGCTTGCGGCTTTTCCCCGCTCCGGAAGACGCCGAAGTGATCGACTGCAATGGCGTGCCGCGTCAGTTGCTCTGTCAGGGGCAACGACTGGAAATCGGGCAGGTCAATGGCCCCTGGAAAGTTTCCGGCAACTGGTGGAACCGCACCTTTTACCGCCACTACTATGAGGTCGAAACCAAAACGCGGCAACGCTACCTGCTCTATTTCGACAGTATCTGCTCCCGCTGGTTTGTGCAGGGGGTTTTCGATTAGAGGTTTGTGATGGAGTATGTCGAACTCCACTGCCACAGCAATTTCTCTTTTCTTGATGGCGCCGCACATCCAGAACAACTGATCGAACGCGCGGTCGAGTTGGGCTACAGCAGTCTGGCGTTGACCGATCACAATGGTCTCTACGGCATCGTGCAGTTTAGTCAGGCGGCCAAGGCTGCGGGACTCAAAGCGATCCTGGGCAGCGAAATCACGCTTGAAGATGACAGCCATCTGGTGCTCCTGGTCAAAGATGCCACCGGTTACGCCAACCTTTCACAACTGCTCAGCCGCGCGCAACTGACACACAAGAAAGGTGAAGCCAGAGTTTGCCGGGAGGATCTTGAGAAATACCACGAGGGTCTGATTGCACTCTCCGGTTGTGTGCTTGGTACCATACCGAGTCTGCTGCTTGAGGATAAGACAAAAGAGGCCGTCACTGCTGCTCAATATTATTGCGACCTGTTCGGCGAAAACAATTTCTATCTGGAACTGACCAATCACAATTTACCACTACATGAAAAACTTTGCCGTAGACTCTGGCGATTGGGGCAAGAGATAGCTATTCCCTGTGTTGCCACCAATAATGTCCACTACACCACTCCCAAAGGTCGGCGACTACAGGATGTGCTGACCTGCATCAGGCATCACACCACACTAGATCAGGCCAATGGCCTGCTCTATCCCAATGCCGAGCGCTATTTGAAAAACAGTGATGAGATGGCGGCGCTGTTTGCGCTCTATCCCGAGGCGATCAACAACACGGTCGCGATTGCGGAGCGCTGCAACTTTTCATTGGATAGTCTGGAGACCTCGCTGCCGGCATTCTCCATTCCAGTGCGCCGTACCCCGGATACCTACCTGCGCGAACTGACTTATCAGGGGGCCAAAGAGCGTTATGGCGAGTTGACCGATGAAGTGGTCAAGCAGCTCGAACATGAGTTGGGGCTGATCGAGAAACTTAAGCTGCCCGGCTACTTTCTGATTGTCTGGGATATCGCCCGGTTTTGTCGCGAGCAGAAAATTCTCGCGCAGGGGCGCGGTTCCGCCGCCAATTCAGCGGTTTGTTATTGTCTTGGGGTAACCGCAGTCGATCCGATCCGGCTCAAGCTGCTGTTCGAACGATTCCTCTCCGAGGAGCGCGCAGAACCGCCCGACATCGATATCGACATCGCCAACAACCGTCGCGAAGAGGTAATCCAGTATGTTTACCAGAAATATGGCCGCGAACATGCCGCGATGGTTTGCGAGGTGATCAGCTATCGCGGGCGCTCGGCGGTGCGTGAGGTCGGCAAGGCGCTGGGGTTTTCACCTGCCGAGATCGACCGGCTCGCGAAACTGCTGAGTCATTTTTCCGATGCTGCCGAAGTTGAGGAAGTCGCCGCTGAACTCGATCTCAACTGCGACAGCCGCCGCGTGCAACTTCTGATTGAACTGGTACGGGAGATTCACAGATATCCGCGGCACCTGGGAATTCATTCCGGCGGCATGATTATCACCGCCAAACCGCTTTCGCAGATTGTCCCGCTGGAGAACGCCACCATGCCGGACCGTTCGGTGATTCAGTGGGACAAAGATGATGTCGCCGATGTCGGGTTGGTCAAGATCGACTTGCTTGGTTTGGGGATGCTTTCACTGATAGATATCGCACTCAAGCTGATCGAAAAACTGCATAATGTCACAATCGATCCCGCCAAACTCGACTATGATGACCCCAAAGTTTACGATTTCCTCTGCACCGCCGAGACAGTCGGGATTTTTCAGGTCGAGTCGCGCGCGCAGATGAACACCCTGCCCCGGCTCAAGCCGCGCCATTTTTATGACCTGGTGGTCGAGGTGGCGCTAATCCGTCCGGGCCCCATTCAGGGCGAGATGGTGCACCCCTATCTGCGCCGGCGCAATGGCGAGGAGGAGATCACCTACCCCCATCCTGCGCTCAAACCTATTCTGGAACGCACGATGGGGGTACCGCTCTTTCAGGAACAGGGGATGCAGGTAGCGATTGCTGCAGCGGGATTCACTGCAACGCAGGCCGATCAGTTGCGCCGCGCGATGAGCC
>JBDRQZ010000053.1:0-2737 GCA_043826025.1 bacterium
GCCACCGCAAGGCAGGCTATAGACTTCGCGCTGACTCATACCCCGCCCGACGAGAAAATCGATATCGGTTTCTTCGGCGGTGAACCCCTGCTGGAATTCGGGCTGCTGCAGCAGTTCACCGATGAGATCGAAAGACATCCCGCTTACGATCCAAAGCGGGTAGTGCTCTCGCTGGTGAGTAATGGCACGATCTTCAGCGACGAGATTGCCGAGTATCTGAAGTCGCGTCAGATCAATCTGGGGATCAGTTGCGATGGGCCGCCGGAGGTGCAGGACCGGTATCGAGTCTTTGCCGATGGCAGACCATCCGGTGCGTTGGTGGAGCGGAATATCCGGCGCGCGCTGGCAGCCTTACCCCGGGTGATGGTCAATGCGGTTTATCGGCCCGACACCTTTCTCACGCTACCGGAGACAGTGGAATATTTCTTTGATCTCGGGGTCAGACAGCTCAGCCTCAATCCCGACTTCACGGCAGGCTGGAGTAATGCCGACCTCCTGGTGCTGCCCGACATCATTGAGCGGGTCGGTCGGATCTATCTCAACCGGCACCTCAACGACCAACCCTGTTTCCTCAACTTGATCGACTTCAAGGTGGCGGTGATTCTGCGGGGCGGCTACCACGCCAAGGAGCGGTGTCGCATGGGCAAAGGCGAGTTTGCTTTCTCGCCGGAGGGCAACATCTTCCCCTGCGAGCGGCTGATCGGCGACGGCTCCGACAATGAGCACTGCATCGGCAACATCCACACCGGCTTTCGCTTTGAGAAACTTGGTTGCCACCAGGCGCCGGGCGAGGATGTCAACCAGGAGTGTCAGGAGTGTGGCATCAAGGACTACTGCATGAACTGGTGCGGCTGCTCCAATATGATGTCGACCGGCTACTACAACCGAGTCAGCCCATTCTTGTGCGCCTCGGAGAAAGCGACGATCAGCACAGCCTTTCAGGTTTTCCAGCAACTGGAAGAGAAGAAGGGAGCAACTTTCATCAGCCATTTGGTTGGCTGTGAATCTTAAACAAAGGAGTGGAAGATGGCACGGCGTGAACTAGCGCGGCTACCGCCGCTTTGATTTAATACTACTGCGCCAAGAGAAGAAACCCGAAACAACGTGGAGGCAAATCCTATGGCGGAAAAACTTAAACCATTCTTCCCGATTCCCTTTCCCGGTTATCCTGCGCCATTCTGGTTCAGGTACATGCGGGATATCGGGGGGCTGATCAAGAAATTCAAACTGGAGCCGGTAGACAAAGGGCTGTTTCCCGATCGGACTGCCGTCGATGCCGAGCTTGGCAGGATGATGATCAACGCCGAGGTGCCGCGGTCATTTCTGCCCTGGCATGATGAACGGGGCGGCAATCGGGGTCCCCACTTCCATTTCGGTGGCGAGGTCTACCTGGTCAAACAGGATCAGTGGCAGGCATTCACCAAAGTAGTGATCGCCGATTTTCAGGAGAAGATGCAGGCGATGAACAGCGTCGCCCTCGAAAGCCTGATTGAAATGGATAACGCGATTTCCGGAATGTAAGCGAAACCGCTGACTTCCATGACGCGGGGCGGCCTACCGCCCCGCTTTCTTTTGTTTCCAGACGGACGGCAGTTTCCTGATTTTGCGCGGATTGTCGTGGTGCGCAATTGCGCGGCAAGCCGCTTTTGTGTATATTCTCAGGCGATAGGAACTAAAGGCCGCTGGAGGAAAGAGGGCGAGCTATGGCTGCCAACGGGGGAAAGACTCCGCAGATACACTTTGAGCATCACCTGCTGCGCGCGCGCGACTGGCAACACCGGCCGGAGTTCGACCAGCTCTGCGAGTGGTGGAAAGCCGGCGGCGCCGGAGTCTGCGCGCTGGTCGGTATAGGCGGTGCGGGAAAGACCGCGATTGCCGAGAGATTTCTGCGGGTGACTCCGGGCGTGCTGCCGCAAGCCAAAGATATCCCTAAAGATGACTCACTGCCGACGCCTGAGCGGCTCTTTGTCTTCTCCTTCTATGATGTCCCGAATCCTGACAGCTTCTTCGGCATTCTGCAAGCCTGTCTCCAGAACCGGCCGTACGATGAATCAGCCAAGCTGCCATCTTATCATCAGGTTCTGATTGAGCTCGAGAAGGCGGGCAATTGCCTGCTCGTCCTAGACGGACTTGAAAAAGTCCAGGATGATGGCGCGCGAGGTGGTGTGTTTGGCCAGATTCAGGACAAGCGGCTAAGCGACCTGGTGCTGCGGCTCGCTGAAGGCTACATGCCCGGCGTCAGGGCGATCATCACAACGCGCTTTGCCATAGCCGAGCTGGAAGAACGAATACCGCCCCACTATTCATTCATTCCAATCGAAGAAATCTCTGAAGAGACCGGTATCAAGCTGCTCCGCAAGCGCGGTGTCACTGGCCCAAACACAGAGTTGGCGCGCCTAGTCAGAGAGTGCGGCCGTCATGCATTCTCGGTTGATTTGGTTGGAGGGTACATCGCCGAGCTTGGCGGTGACCCGAATCTCCAACTTGGAACTGGGAAGGAACTGGAGAAGGCGGTTGCCAAGGAGCGTGATCCGCGGCGCCGCCACGTGAAATGGCAGGAATTCAAGTTCGCCCGCATTGCCGAGCGCTACCGCGAGAGGCTCAAAGACAAAGACCCGGCACTGCTAGCGCTACTGGAGCGTATTTGCCTTTTCCGGCTTGGTGTCGATGCTGACACGCTGGCGTCTATTTTCCTCGGAAGGGAGAAGACAGCGATCTCAGGGAGGACGCTTGCGCA
>JBDRQZ010000054.1:0-4579 GCA_043826025.1 bacterium
TTTTCAGGAAATTCGAGACGACGAAGACCTTGCGCGCCCGACGGTAAACGGATCGCGCCACCCGTCGCGCAAGCCTACCCTTCTGCAATAGGACAATGTCGGTACCATGGCTGGTGACATAGAGCGGCTTGCCGGTCAGCAGAGAGAGCAGCCAGCCTATCAAACCGGAGGGTGCAATCCACTGTGCCGAGATCAGAACTGGCTTGAAGCGCCACACCGCATACAGCGCCGTCCAGAAATTGCTCCAGAGATAGCAGCAGAACTTGATCATGCCCAGCGGTGAGGCGGCCAGTTTGTGCATGCCGCCGGTATAGGCCAGCGTTTCGAAGCTCTCCGGACCGTAACGGAACCTGCGCACTGTGATATTCTGCTGTGTTTCGCGACGCTCAGTCTTTGCGGCATGGGGCGCGATCACCAGCGTCTCAATCCCGGTCTCGGCGAACTGCCGCACCAGACTTTGCAAAAAGACCCCGGCGTAGTCACCCCTCCAGCGGGGATAGTTGTGAGTCAGCAGCAAAAGCCGATTGTTAGGAGATCTCATGTTCCTCGCCGCCACCTCCATCGGTCTGCGGCTTCTCATGTCTTTCACCCCGGGAGTGCTGTCGGCTGTCGCGCGGCGGCGGGCCGGAACGGTGTCGCTGCTGCTGTGGCGGTCGACTATCCTGGCTCTGTGGCTTCTGACCGCCACGTTGGCTGGAGCCGCGCAACCGGGATTCGAGTTGTTCTATACTGGAAACCAACCTCACGTTTTCTCCCCGCAATTCCTGCAGCGAGTCTCGCAGGTAAACCAGGGTCTCCATCACGATGCCGATCACAAAGGTCAACAACGAACTGATCCCGAACATCAGCACTACGTAGAGCAGGGGACGGTAGCCGAACTCGAAACCGAAGCGCAACACGAAGGCCACGGCGGCGCTGACGATTGCCAGGAAAAACAACCAGAAGGAAATTCGACCGAAGATCAGCATCGGATCGCCCAGTACCGAGATTTGGAATTTCACCGCAATCAGGTCAGTCAAGCCTTTTAAAATCCGGTTTCGCCCTGAGAACTTGCTGCTGCCCGAGAGTCGCGCATAGAGTTTGACCGGAATCTCCCTCACCAGGAAACCCTTGGATACCGCAAAGACCGCCAGGTAGCGGTGCCAACCTTCACGCATGGTGGGGAAGGCCTCATAGACTTCGCGACGGAAAGCCTTGACCGAATTCAAGTCGCTGACTTTCAGTTGGGGGAAGAGCAGCCGAGTCAGCAGGTTGTACATTTTCGACACCAGCCACTTGCCATAAGCGCCCACTTTCCTGCCGCAAATCATGTCAGCGCCATTTTCGATCGCGGTCACCATGCGCGGAATGTCATGTGGGTGAAACTGCAAGTCGGCCGGATAGAAAACCAGAATATCACCTTTGGCTGCCGCGAAGCCGCGACTGAGGGTCGCGGTAAGTCCCATGCGAGTGCGGTTGCGCAGCCGCTTCACAAAGGGATAGCGCCGCGCCGCATTCGCGATCTTCCGCCCGGTGTCATCGGTGGAGCCATCGTCGATCAGGATCACCTCAGCGAAGAGGTTTGCCTCCCGCAAAGTCTTGTCGAACTCCTCCATCAGCTTATCGATGTTGCCTTCCTCATTGTGGGCGGGGACGACAACCGATACCTTTACTTGTCTGCGTCTACTCTGCATAACAAAATCACCGTTTCTCCAGTTCATCGACATTCCGTGCCAATTGTGGGTCCTGCTCGCGACTGACAAACTTGCGGCAGTACTTCAGGTGCACGAGTGCCGAATCATAATAGGCCGGCTCCTGCATCTCAAGGCCGGTATTCAGATAGGCATAACCGAGATAAAGCCGCGCCAGCACGTTACGCGGCGCGAACTCCACGGCCCGCTCAAGATGCGGCAAACTGGCCGCGTTTTGCGACTCAGTCAGAAGCGAAATCCCCAGCGCCAGATCGGCAGAGTAGTTCGGGATACCCTGTGCGAGGTAGCGTTGCAGGTAAAAGCTTGCCGAGTCGTTGGTGTGCTGCGTCTGCCAGTAGCTCGCCCACTCGAAGTCGGTCGGCTGATAGCGCAGCGCATGGGGGTTGCCGGTGGCGGGCGCAACCCGCAGCAGCTTCACATCATACCCGCGAATCGTATAAGTGGCCAGCGTCTGAGCTTGCGACATTATTTCCGGGTAGTCCTTCCGTGCCCGGCTCTCGTTGCCCTCATCGATCACCAAATGCGTGATCGGGTACCGTTTGAAAAAGTCGTAGTCGACTTTGGTAGGATCGACCCCGAACATATGATTGATGCAGCCGAGGCCATTCTCCTGGGTCAACGCCGTCGCATACGAACCTGAGATCACAGCATCGGCAGCCAGGATCGCGCCGAGGTCACGGTCAGCGGTGATCAGATCGTATTGGCGCTTGTCCACCCAACTCGCATAGTTGAAGAGATGGATCGCCGCATAGGCCACCACTACCAGTCCCACGGCCACTCCGCCGACTCGGCGCCAGCCGCGGCTGGGTTTGAGCAGGCCGGGAACGAACACAGCCGCCAGAAAGCCGACAAGAAAGGTGACCGCGGAAATATAGTAGACGTTGTCCAGAGCGAAGGTGAACGCCTCGGGCAGCCCCTCGAAGTTCTTCAGGTAGAGGAAGGCCGAGAAGAGCACTGGCATGAACCACAAGCCCCAGAGCACAGCTAACAAGTAGCGCGATGGCCGCCTCGGCTTGCCCGGTGCGGCTTTCGGCGAAGTGAAGCGTGTGATCCAGTTCGCCAGCAGCAGACCCGCCAGTCCCATCAACGGCAGCATGATCGTCGTCTGATAGCGCAGGGGACGATAGTTGTGTGGGAACAGCGAAAGGAACGCCAATAGCGTCCAGATCATCAGCACCAGCCAGCCCAGGTCAAGTGTCGATTGTTCCTTCTTGCGTCGGGGCAGGAGCAGTCGGTAGAGCACCAGCGCACCGGCAATCACACCGAGCGCCGTGACAATCGGCAGCTTGCCCAGGAAGCCGCGTTCGTAGAAAAACCAGTTGAGCTGCACCAGGAACCAGTCGAGACTTTCAAAAGCGCGTGGCGCGCCGTAAAGCCCTAGTCCCTGCTCCAACAAGTACTTCTTGAAATGAGCAGCTTCCGGCAGGTAGAAGATCAGCAGCCAGAGCAGGGCAATCGCCAGATAGCCGCCCAGGAATAGCATTACCCCGCGTAAGGTCTCCGAGCGCCCATCCCGGCTTCGCAGCCAGACCAAAACCAATGCGACGATATAGATGCCGCCGCCGAACAGTGCCAGCATCTTGCCGAAGAAGGCCGCCGCCGCACAGGCTGCGCCCGCCGCCAAATAGGACCACCGTTTTCTCTGCGCCAAACTGAAGAAATAGAAAGAGGCGGCCAGCCAGAAATTCTGCGAGGCTTCCAGAAATGGAGTGCGGGCAAAGTGTATGAGTGTGTAGTTCAATCCAGCGAAAAACAGGAAGAAAACCGCGCCCCAGCGCGAGCCGAAATTCTTGATCGCCAGCGCGATGAACAGCAGAGCAATCAGGTTCATCAGCGAGCCGACCAGATTGCCGGCGGCGCGTCCTGTGCCACAGATTGAATAGACCGCCAGGGCGACGTAGTTCTGAGTCGAAATCTCGTAAGTTGGCCAGCGCGGGTCATCGTAGGGATTGGCATCGCCGAACTCGACTTGGTTTTTGGCGAAATAGACATAAGCAAAAGGGTCGGTCGAGAAATCCTGTGAGATTGTAATCCCCAGCGGCGGGTCGGCGTCGAGGTAGATCACGCGCACGAAGGTCGCGAGAATGAAGATCAGCAGCAGCGCGAGGTAAAACCGCCAGCCGGTGATCAGAGAGGATATTTGCGCTGGTTGAAATAAGAGTCTCATTAGTCTACTTAATCAAGTGTTACCAATCAGGCCCGAAGATAGCACAAACTTTCCGGTCGCGCCAAGTCTTTTTGGGAAGTGGAGAAACGGATGTGGGATAAGCGGTTGATCAGCTCGGCCCCGCCTCTGAAGCGTCATTTGCCGCCGCTTTGGAGTAGCGCCACTTGACCAGCGTCAGAATCGCCTCAATCCCATCGGTCCAACTGATCTTCTTGCCTTCATCCTTGTGACGAGGGTAGTAGTTGATCGGTTTTTCGATGATCTTGATTTTGCGCCGCAGCACTTTCGCAGTCACCTCCGGACAAAACTCAAACCCGGTGCAGGTCAGGGGAATGCTCTTCAGCAGCTTGGCGTCGAAGACTTTGTAGCAGGTCGGCTCGTCGGTCAGGTCTGAGCCGTACAGCAGATTCGTCACCCAGGTCACCAGCTTGCCGCCAAGTTGAAAGGATTTGTAAGAGAAGTCATTGTCTTTGAGATTGCGCGAGCCATAGACCACCTGTGCTTCGCCGGCGATGATCGGCTCGATCAGACTTCGGTAATCGTTGGGATCATATTCGAGATCGGCATCCTGGACAATCACGATGTCGCCGGTAACTGCTGCAAAACCGGTGCGAAGCGCCATCCCCTTGCCTTGGTTGCGTTCATGCAGGAGCAGTTTGTCGTATGTCGTCGCCGATTTCAGCAATTCGCGGGTGCTATCGGTGGAACAATCATCAACGAC
>JBDRQZ010000055.1:0-2678 GCA_043826025.1 bacterium
ACCGTGACAAGCCGCCATAGGATGCGAGTACAAATGCCGGAATTCCCCAAGTGCGCCCGCAGTCGCGATAGATCACAGCGGCGATCGCAAACGCAGAGGTCGTGTGCCCGGACGGATAAGAATAAGGTCCACCATTGGGACGCCGTCGATTGATCGCTACTTTGAGCGAGAGTGTCACGATACCATTGATTGCCTGAGCGCGCAATAAATCGGAACCGAGATCACCCAGCGAGTTAGAATGACTCAACCTGCCGACCGCCCACAGTGCTGTCGACGCGGTCACCGGATAGAGCGCCTCTCCCAAACCCTCACCCGCCTCGAAAAAGCCATCGGCGAAGACTGATGCACCCCACATCTCAGTGAACTCCGGCGACTCACGTTTGAATGCCGAGCCGAACAGGGTCGGGATGATTCCCACCCCACCCACGACCGCATAGAAATCCGGCTGCCCGGCCAGGTAGGTCATGTCATCCATAAGCTGCCGCAAAATGAAGGGGCTCGATGATCTCAACTGAGTGATGGTTGTCTCTTTTCGATCGAGATGGGTGTCGTCGAGGGCCATCAGGCGGGGAAATTGCTGCCGTTGTTCGAGAGGATCGGCAGCCACCCTGCCGGGCAGGATCGCTACCAGCACAGCGCATAGTGTCACCAACCCTCTAGCCAGGGAACAATACTGCATCCAGTCTACTCCGGTTGAAGTAAACGCAGTCAGGAGATCTCCGCATGCACTGCGGCAACGCCCACGGACTGCGGTCGCTTAGATTCTCTATAGATCACCCGTAGCAGTAGGTCTTGAGTGCGGTTTCCTTCCTGAGAGATTCCTGAGCTGCCGGGCGCTCCCAGCGGAACATCTACTCGAATTGTACAAATTCGCTTGCAGTAAGTGCCCCGATTTATTGCCACTTCACTAAGATTTTATGGCAGTATCGTTCAGAATAACCAGTGGCCCGGTCGCGCGGTTCTCCACTCGTTACCCGCCGCCTGGCATTCCTAACTGGAGAGGGCAGGATGGCGCCCACCTCATTCGGGACATCTTCAGCGAAGAACCGGCGCCCTGCGATCCCGACAATAGCGGCGAGCCGGAGTGCTGGTAGGGCCGCAAGCTCCAGGAGAGCCTGACCTACATCACGGGGTAGAAACAGAAGAGGTGGCGCGATGGCCGATTTCCTCCCCCCATATACAAAGTGCATGACAAAACGACAGCTTGACGGGAACCGGCAGTTGCAGTATATTGCGAATGTCATCATAGTTACTTGCTACCACGTTAAATCTCTTCTCCGGAGTAGAGCAATGACCCGCCTAATCCTGCTCATGGTCTGTCTCATCGGCATCTCCACCGCCCTGGCCGAGCAGCCGCAGATTCTCTGGTGGTATGATCTTCAGGCGCCCTCATTCGGCTCGGCGGCTGTTGGCGACATTGACGGTGACGACACCCTGGAGATCGTCTTCGGCACCTACTTCAATGATGAACGTATAATCGCGCTCAATGCTCAGTCGGGCGACACCCTCTGGACTTACAATACCGGCGGCTGTAACGATGCCTCACCGGCAATCGCGGATGTTGACCTCGACGGTGAATTCGAAGTCATCGTTCCCGCCAGTTCCCCCTGCCGGGTCTACTGCTTCGATGGACGGACCGGGAGTATCGAGTGGCAAACGCCAACCGGCAGCAACAGCCTTGATTCGCCGCCGGCGGTGGCCGATGTCGACAATGATCAACTACCGGAGGTGATCTTCGGATCATTCTACGGCTACGTCTACTGCCTCAACGGCGAAGATGGCAGCATCTACTGGCAGACCAATCTTGGCACCAATAGCTACATCCAGTCCGGCCCCAATATCCTCGATGTCGACGACAACGGCCAGCTCGACGTCGTGGTGGCGCAGTGGGCCGGCGATTGTCGGGTCTACGCGCTGCGCGGCGACAATCATCAGGAAATCTGGCACTCAGATGTACCAAACGATTGGATGTACCACGGTGGTTCATTCGCTGATGTCGATGAGGATGGACGGCCGGAGATTGCAATCGGCTGCTACGATAACAATCTCTACCTGCTCAACGCCGAAGATGGCAGCCTGGAGTGGACCTACCCTACCTCGGCTTATGTTGGTGCTCCGACCTCAATCGCCGACCTCGATCTGGATGGTCACCTGGAGATTGTCTGCGTATCCTCAAATCGTTTGATCGTGGTCGATCATCTCGGCGCACAGCAGTGGAGCTTCAGCGCCGGCGGCAGTATCTTCCGAGGCGCGGCAATTGCCGACGTCGATGGTGACGATACCCTCGACATCGTGTTCGGCTCCGATGACGGTATCCTGCGCGCGTTGCAGGGGTCAGACGGCAACCTCGTCTGGAGCTACAACCTGGGCGCCCACTACGGCAACACTTTCGAGATCGACCACGCCCCGGTCATCGCAGATTTCGACAACGATGGCGACCTCGATGTCTTCATCATCGGCGGCTACGGCACCTCCAGCAACCCGAGCGCTAATCATGGCCGTGCTTATGCGCTCACTGCAGGCGCAGGCACCGGTTCCGGCTGGCCGATGTTTCGTCATGATCTCCGTCACAGCGCCTGTTTCATACCTGATGAGGTGATCTGCGGTGATGTTAATGCTGACCGCACTGTAGATATGTCAGATGTGATCAGACTCGTCGACTTCATCTTTGCCGGGGG
>JBDRQZ010000056.1:0-2490 GCA_043826025.1 bacterium
CCCGAATACGACAGAGCAAGCACGGAGCAACGCAATGAATCACACCGTTCTGGTAGTTGATGATGATCGGTTGGTAAACGAATTCCTGGTCGAAACGCTGCAGCGGGCAGGGTATCAATGTCGCTCGGTGGAATCCGGCGAACAGGCTGTGGCTGCCTTTGCCGAGGACCCAACCGATCTTGTCCTCACCGATCTGAAAATGCCGGGCATGAGCGGTATCGAGGTGATTGAACAGATTCGCAAACTCGCCCCTGAGGTCATCATCATTATGATGACCGCCTATGGCACTATTGAGACGGCGGTCAAGGCCATCAAACTGGGCGCTTACGATTTTCTGCTCAAGCCGGTTTTGCCCGAACCTCTGGAACACCTGATGAGTCGGGCCACCGAAATTCTCAAACTGCGAAGCGAAAACGCTCGCATGCGTCACTATCTGGAGAGCAGTTTCCAGAATATCGTCGGCAAGTCGAAAGTCATGCAGGCGGTCTTTGAGTTGATTCAGTCGGTGGCCAACGCCAGATCGACAGTCATGATCACGGGTCCGTCCGGGACCGGTAAAGAAATGGTAGCTCGGGCCCTTCATTTCAGTTCGAACCGCCGCGAGAAACCGTTTATCAAGCTCAATTGCGCGGCGCTGCCCGAAAATCTGGTCGAGGCGGAGCTCTTTGGTTATGAGAAGGGCGCTTTCACCGACGCCCGCAAGACTCACCGCGGCCGGTTTGAACTTGCCGACGGCGGCACGCTCCTGCTCGATGAGATTAGCGAGATGCCGCTAAATCTCCAGTCGAAGCTGCTGCGCGTCATTCAGGAGCGCGAGTTCGAGCGAGTCGGCTCCAGCCAGACTATCACGGTTGACGTTCGCCTGGTGGCGACCTCCAACCGCGATCTCAAAGCCTTCATAAACGACGGCCGCTTTCGAGAGGATCTGTTTTACCGGCTCAATGTAATTCCGATCTATCTGTGTTCCCTCGAAGAACGCAAGGAAGATATTCCGCTGTTGGTGAGGCATTTTGTCGACAAATACAACGCTGAAAACGGAAAGCAGATCAAAGAGGTTTCGCCCGGAGCTTTGAAGTTGTTCATGAAGTACCACTGGCCCGGTAACGTGCGCGAGTTGGAGAACCTCATCGAACGAGCGGTGGTCACGGCTCGAGGCGACACCTTGACCGACGACGACTTCCCGCCGGAGTTGGCTATGGGGCCGGTGGCACAAGATCTGCCGCAATTGAAGGTGCCGATGAAGCTCGAGGAGGGAAGTCGGTATCTGATCCTGAAGACTTTGGAGAAATTCAGCGGCAACAAGACCAAGGCGGCCGAGGCGCTGGGGATTACTACGCGTACTATCCGCAACAAGCTGGCCGAGTACCGAATGCAAACAGACGAAGTCGGTATCGAGCAGTAGGTCCGGGTCGATTTAAGGTGGCAAATCGAAGAGGCGCTCCCAAATGGGAGCGCCTTTTTCATTGGGGGCGGCCCGCACTGTGAGAGTGTCGGTTCACAGCGACACCAGCGAGGTAGTGTGCGACCGGTGCACAAAGTGACTGAATTGTGAACACAAACTGCCGATAACTTCTGGTAAGAGAGCGCAACGTCTGGATCGACGTTGAACACTTATAAAGGGATTGGCTGATGGATCTGGCAACTCTGTTTGGCTCGGTTATCGCATTCGGTGCCATCGCACTTGCTTACACGCTTGAGGGTGGTAATCCGGATGCCATCTTTTTGACCGCGCCCATTCTAACTGTAATCGGCGGCACTCTGGGAGCCACGACCATTACTACCTCGATGCAGACCGTGTTGAGGCTTCCGGCGTATCTGCGAATAGCCCTCTTTGGAAGACCACATCCGGTGGAAACGACCATAGATACCATCGTCAAACTCTCCGAGAGAGCGCGACGTGAAGGTATTCTAGGTCTGGAGGCCCGACTGAGGACCATCCCCAATCCTTTTTTTCGCAAGGCGGTGCAGTTGGTGATCGACGGCACCGAAGTTACTATGCTGCGCGATGTGCTTGAGGGCGAGATTCTCAATGGCCAGCAACGACACCTGCACGGGATTCAGTTTTTCCAGAAGGCCGGGGGCTTTGCGCCGACCATGGGCATTCTGGGCACGGTGCTGGGTTTGGTGCACGCCCTGTCCAACACCGGTGATGCTTCCCGCATGGCCACATCGATAGCCGCTGCCTTTGTCGCGACCCTGTGGGGCGTCGGATTGGCCAATCTGTTTTTGCTTCCGATTTCAGACAAGTTGCGCATGCGCCATAAGGAAGAAGTAGCTTTCCAGGAACTGATTGTCGAGGGCGTGATTGCTCTGCAGTCGGGGGATACTCCGCGCAACATCCGTTCTCGCCTGATGTCATTCATAGCTCCCAAGCAACGCCCGGCCGATCAGTAATATGCGCCGTCGAACCGACATCCCCGACGATGAAAACGCCGATCGGTGGCTCTTGACCTACGCCGATATGATCACCCTCCTGCTGGCGTTCTTCAT
>JBDRQZ010000057.1:0-3132 GCA_043826025.1 bacterium
AACTCCTGATACTGCATGTATTCCTTGACCTTGATCTTACTCTTCTCCAACTCCGAAATATCTTTGTAAACCTTCTCCAGCATCTGCTCCGACTGCGCGCGGAAATAACGACCACCGGTGATTTCCGCGACCTGGGTCAGCGTCGCCTCATCAAGTTCCTGTTCCAGATATACGTAACGCCGCCCGAAGATCGGGTCATCGACCGGATATGGAGCTTTTCCCGGTTTGCCGGCGCCAATCGTGTAGATCTTGATCCCCATCGTCTTGGCGATTTCCGCGGCGGTCAAAGGATCGATCTCACCCGCGTTGTTGATGCCATCGGTCAGCAGCACAATGATCCGCGATTTGGCTTTCGACTCACGCAGGCGGTTGACACCGTTCGCGATTGCCATGCCGATGGCGGTGCCATCCTCGATCAAGCCGAAATCGACTTGATCCAAAAACGACATCAGGACACCATAGTCGAGTGTCAGCGGACACTGCGTGAATGACTGCTTGCTAAACACCACCAGCCCGATCCGGTCATTGAGGCGGCCCTCGACAAACTCCTTAATCACTTGCTTGGCGACATAGAGCCGGTTGCGCGGCTTAAAATCCTCCGCTTTCATACTTCCCGAGATGTCGAGCGCCAGCATGATGTCGATGCCTTCGGCGGAAATCTCCGTCTTGACTTTGCCGGACTGGGGACGCGCCAGGGCCAGAATCAGAATCCCCAATGCCAGCAACCGCAGCAGCGGTAGCACTTGACGCTGACGGATGCGCGCCGACTTGCGGAGACCCCGCATCAGGTTGACATCTGAAAACTTGATCGTCGCCCGCCTTCGCCGCGTGAAGGCAAAATAGCCGAGCGGCAACAGGATAATCAACAGGAGCAGCAAATATGGATTGGCAAACTGGAACATGCGTTACTCCTGCTTGCCCACGACGGAGGTGTGCGGCAAGGAGCGCGTTTGCAGGACAAACTCACGACCGCGCTCCAAATCGGCGGCGGCTTGCTCCGAACTCGGAATGAACTTGGCGAATTTCACCAGGTCGCACTCGTTGAGGAAACCCCCGATCAGCTTCTCTTCGGCCTCCGGCAGAGAGAGAGCACGGAACTCATGGATAATCTCCCAGGTCGTGCGCTCCAACGCACTGATCCCGTAACGTCGCTCCAGATAGGCGCGGAAGATCTCGGAGAGCCTCAAGTAGAAAAGCTTAAACTGACCTTTGGCAATCAGGTCGCTCGCCTTGAGCTCACCCAAATCCTCCAGCGCGATTTCCCAGGGCAGACGCGGATCGATTTCCTCTGCCAGCAGGTCGATCGGCTTGCGTGCCCGGCGGTAGAGATAGACGAAGAGCGCCACCGCGGCCAGCACCACCGCCGCGATGATGATCAACCACCAGGGGGTGTCCGGCTCAAACGCGCGCGGACCTTTGAGGCTGTGGATATCTTCCGCATCTTCGCCCGTCAACAGAGATTTGACTGTGATCGGCAGCGGATCGGTGGCGACGCTTTTGCGTTCGCCGGCAGGCGTGAGGTAACTTATGGTCAGCGGCGGAATCTGATATTCCCCGGTAGTGAAAGTCGTAATCTCGAAACCCTCGGTGATAATTCGATAGCTGTCGCGAATGCGCTCCTCGCGCGGGATATAGTCCTTGATCTCGAAACCGCCGAGATTTTCGCCGACCTCAAGGGAATCGACCTGCAGCGAAGTGTCGGCGGTAATCGTGACCTTATAGGTTACCAGGTCGCCGATAGTAATCTCCTGCCGGTCGACAGTCGACTCCACACTGATATGCTCCTGCGCCGTCAGCGGGGCAAACAGCAACAGAGCCGCGACAAGACTAACTAGCAGTGTCCGCATCTTCATCTATCCATGTGGCTTCGGTAGCGGTGAAATGCCGAGACCACGGCTTGCTCCATCAGCAGCAGCGTAGACCTTCCTCTGTCCCAGCTCTCCTTCATCGCCGCAGCCTCCGCTCCCTCATTTTGAAAAACGAGGCCAGCGGATGAATGTAGTCCTGGCCGGTAGTCAGCTTGACAAAGTCAACCGCCAGTCGCGAGAACGCCTGCGACAGACTGGTCTCGATTTCTTCGGCCCGCTGGGTGAACTGACGACGGAAGACGGAATCGGAGGTATCGATTGCGATAACCTCACCGGTCTCGGCATCCTCAAACTCGATGATTCCGAAATTTGCCAGCTTGGCCTCGCGTTCATCGGTCATCTGCAGGGCGATCACATCATGTTTGCGGTTGGCAACCTGCAAATCTTTGGCATAACCGGCGCCGAGAAAATCGCTGATCAGGAAAACCACCGAGCGGCGTTTGACCACCCGGCTGAAATACTCCAGCGCCCCGGCAATATTGGTCGAGCGGCCGACCGGTTTGAAATAGAGAATCTCGCGGATCAGTCGCAGCACATGCGCCGAGCCTTTGCGCGGCGCAATAAACTTCTCCACTTCATCGGTGAAGATGATCATTCCGACCTTATCATTGTTGCGAATTGCGGAGAAAGCCAAAAGCCCGCAGATTTCGGCGGCCATCTCCGATTTGAGCTGGCTCCGAGTGCCGAACTGCCCCGAGGATGAGGCATCGACCAGAAGCATCACCGTCAGCTCGCGCTCTTCCTTAAACTTCTTGACAAAAGGCGTGCCACTGCGTGCGGTGACATTCCAATCGATCAAGCGGATATCATCGCCGGGTTGGTATTCGCGCACCTCCTCGAATTCCATTCCTTGGCCCTTGAAGGTGGAATGATATTCGCCGGCGAAGAGGTCGTTAACAGCTTTCTTGGTGGTGATCTCTATGCGGCGGATTTTGCGAATGACTTCCTTCGGTAGCAAGGCTTACGGAACCTCCACCTCATTGAAGACCTTGGCTACGATATCTTCGCTGGTCACCTCTTCCGCCTCAGCTTCGTAGCTGACGATCACCCGGTGCCGCAAAACATCGGCGCCCACCGACTTGACATCATCGGGAGTTATGTAGCCGCGACCTTTGAGGAAGGCATGCGCTTTAGCAGCAATCGTCAAATAGATCGTCGCTCGCGGCGAGGCGCCATACTCCACCAATTCCGCAATCGGCAGATTGTAAGCTTCCGGATTACGAGTCGCAAAGACGACATCGACGATATATTCCTTCACCTTGTC
>JBDRQZ010000058.1:0-2189 GCA_043826025.1 bacterium
GCGCGTTTGCGAAGGTCGGCGACACTTTTCTCCTCCCAGCTCGTTGCCAACTGCCCCTGGCCTATCCGTTTCAGGTAGCTGGGGATATAGGCGATCACCGTCAGCGCCTCCGGACTGTCAGGAAACTGGCTGATCATGTACTGGTATTCCTGGAGGGCCCGGTCCCATTCACCCTCCTCCTCGAAACTCTGCGCGAGGAGCTGCTGGGCATCGATTTGCGCCTGTTCCGAACGGGTAAACCGTTTCTTGATCTCCTCCAGCATCGTACGTGCCTGAGCGAATTGCTTGGCATCGATGTAGATCGTTGCCAGCTTCATATAAGCCTGTGGCGCAAACATTGAGTCGGCTGGATTTTGAACGATATCCTGATAGATTCTAATCGCATCGTCTTGACGTTTCAGCCGCGTAAAGTAGATGTCGGCGATCAGCGAGCGCGCTGCAGTGAGTACGTTCCCGGAGGAGTCAACTACAGTCTCCAGCAAATCGACCGATTTCTGATAGTCACCTTTGCTGTTGTACATTTCCGCCAGCAGGCGCGTGGTTGCTAAGGCGGTCGGGGTGCCGGCCAGCTCCGGGATACTGAGAATGCTGCTATAATAGGTGATCGCCGAGTCCGCTTTGGCGCTGGCGATTTCGGGCTCGCCGAAGGCTGCGTAATGCCGGACAATCGTCTTCGGCAACTCCAGGACTTCCATATTCGGGTAGATCGAATCGACCAGCGGCGGATAGTAGGTGTGGAGCAGCCGGGTATAGTGCGACTCCGCGTCATCCCAGTTGCCGAGCCGTTGGGCGACTCTGCCCGCCAGCAGGTGGCCCTCATGTTTATGACGCGGCCAAACATAGGGTGCCGCGATTGCCTGATCGAGGATCAGCATGGCGCTGTCGAGTTCTTCGCCGCCAATAAAGACACTGGCGGCCAGCATCATCGCCCGTCCAACCAGATAGCCCGCATCCTGTTCGGCGACCGGGAGGTCGCTACTCATCTGCGGCTCACCGTACAACTCCTGAAAGCGCTCGAACACCTGGCGATAGCCATCGACGAGGTAAGCGAAATCGGCGGTCGTCCGCATTTCCGGTTTGACGCTGAAGCTCTCCAGCCGTTTGTCAGCCTCGAACAGCATCTTCTCCAGTTCATAGCGCTTCGACTCGGCATCATACGACTGACAACCCACAATCGAGGCCAGTGTCAAAACCGCCAGAACTACGCCGATCATCCGTGATCTTTTAATCCACATAAGTTATTGCCTGCTAATCTGTCTTTGTTATCGTCCCGCCTGAGATATTCTTAAAAGGGAAGTGTGCCGACGTTGCCGTCGCCGTGCGCTCCAAACCCCAAAACCCGGATTCGAACCACCCACTCACCTGAAAACAACCTAAGCCCCCGCGAATGCTCTTGTCAAGCTCTTAATACGTTGACTAAAACGCTCCGCATTGGTAATATATGCGCGTATACAGGATAAACAAGGCGGGAATGGACTTCACCGCCAGTCAAACCGAGATTAATACAGGTTGAATGATATGAGTGAGACTAAGAAACGTGCACATGCGATAGCGCTTTTCTCCGGCGGACTCGACTCCTCGCTGGCGGTCCTTCTGATGCTGCGGCAGAATGTCGAAGTCACCGCGTTGATGTTCCTCAATCACTTTGGTTGCGATATCTCTGATCGCTCCAGTTGTGGTCAGGATCCATACCCGACCGCCGAACAGTTCGGCTTCACCGTGAAATTGATGCATCTGGGCGAGAAATTCATCGACATCGTGCAGAATCCACAGCATGGCTACGGCAAGAACATGAACCCCTGCACCGATTGTCGTATCCTGATGCTGCGTGAAGCCAAGCAATATATGGAGATGGTCGGCGCCGACTGCATTATCACAGGTGAGGTGCTGGCGCAGCGACCGATGTCGCAAATGCGCAATTCGCTCAATCTCATTCTAAAAGAGTCAGGGCTCGCCGGCCGGTTGCTGCGGCCGCTCTGCGCCAAACTGATGGAGCCGACGATTCCGGAACGTGAAGGTCTGATCGACCGCGAGCAATTGGAGAACATCTCCGGTCGTTCGCGCAAACGGCAGATGGAGATGGCCGAGGAGTTCGGGTTGCATGACTACGCCTCACCGGCCTCGGGTTGCCTGCTGACCGACCGAGGTTACTCAACCAAGCTGCGCGATATCCTCGAACACAAAGCACA
>JBDRQZ010000059.1:0-5478 GCA_043826025.1 bacterium
CTGGTGCGCTATCGGCACATGTGGATTCGGGAAATAGAGCTTGAAACCGCTCGATCAACAACCCTGATCGACAAAACCAAAAACCCCTACCTGGAGCGGATGTCTTGACACAACCTGTAGCGAATGTCTTGACACTGTACAGTCTCCGATTCCTGCCGGCAGCTCTCTCAGTAGACCTACCCTACACTCAGACCAAGCCACACAGCTACCGGCAGATCCCGTGTCAGGCACGAGACAAGCGTGGACATCTGCCGCGCACCTTGCCCTTGACAAAGCCCTCCAGATTCTACACTATAGAGTGCTGACAAGGAGAGAACGATGGCGAAGGTTGCGATTATTGGCTGTAAGCGGATTCAGGATCAGCTCTGTATCGCCTGCGAGAAATGTCTCAAGGCGATCAGCCTGCGTGAGGGAGAATTCGCCCGCTACAAAGATGATGAACTTGAGCTGATTGCCCTGGGAAATTGCGGCGACTGCCCCGGACTGATTATGCCCAAGCTGACCCTGATGAATGAAATTGCTTCTACCCTTGACAGAGAATATCAAATCATTCATCTTGGAACCTGCGTAGTAAAAGCTAAGAGGACCGGCAAGTGTCCGCTCGATTTCGAGCAGATTGCGAAACTGGTCAAAGACAACTTCGGCAAAGAGGTTGTCATCGGCACGCATGATTATTAGTCGCTGCTCGGGCAGGCGAGAGCGATTTAGAAAAGATTAAATAAAGGGGGGACCCCTCCCAAACCCGGGCTGGGTCCGAATTCACTCTCAGAAAAATAGGCCGTCGCAATAGTAGGCGCAGTCGCTCAGGCTGCTGCAGGCCGCTTTGCAAAGGGCAACCCTGCCCAGACCAATCAAATCAAACCGCCGCGCAGTGAGTCAAGACCTTTACTACTAGCGCCTTAGCTCTCTGACAATCCTGCAAGAAGTTTTTCAGAAAAAGCTGGAACAAAACTATACAATCACTGTTTGTCTAGATAGATCGTAAACATTATTTAGTCATACATGAGACGATAGGTTAAATCGAAGGAGAACAAGAAAATGACCAATCAGAAGCAAGTACTCGGAAATGGTGTCAATTACGCCGGTGCCCGCCCGCTCAAGGTTCACGTTGATGGCAATGGCTATTGGTGGCTCTGCGACAAGCATGTCGAGGCCGGCAGCGATTTCGCCAGTGCGGGTTGCTGGCGCTATGATCAGATGGCGTTCGACCGGAACGACTAGTTTTGACGTCTTGCAGGTTTCTTAAGGGTCCTGCGGGCAGGAGCCGGAGACTCTTGCCATACAGCAGTGGACGGCAGACCTCCCGGTCTGCCCCAACTCAGTCTAGAAAGACCGCTTAATTCCACTCACTCCCCCCGTAACGGCCGCTCCCTCCCAAAAAAAGGGGCGGCCGCTTTTCTTTTCAAGCTGACCGCCCATTTGCCGAAGTTCGGGCCGGCAACAGCCCGACTGACACGATCTTAGACCAGTGCTTTATCTTTCGTCACGCTGTTTGCGGAGCGCACCTGACTCATTCGGTACACCATATCGACAATGCGGTTCGAGTAGCCCCATTCGCCGTCATACCAGGCATAGAGCTTGACCATTCGACCGCGAGCCGTGGTCAGGCCGCAATCGAGTATCGAGGAATACGGATTGTCGGCAATCATCTCGCTGGTGACCGGATCGATGCTGAACTCCAGCACACCTTTGAGCTGACCCTCCGCCGCCTGGATCATTGCGGCGTTAATCGCCGCCGCGCTGGCTTCATGCTTTAGCTGCACTGTCAGATCGATCAACGAACTATCCGGTGTCGGCGCCCGCAGGAACCAGCCACTGACATTGCCCGCAAGTTCGGGGATCACCGTGCCGAGCGCGGCCGTCATACCAGACGGAGTGCGCATCATGTCGAGTGATTTCTTGCCTGCACCGTTGCCCGACTTCTGCCGCCCGGCATTTCCTTCATCATGAGTGAAGTCGTGAATCGCGGTGACAAAGACATTCTCGACTCCGAATTGATCCACCAGCACCTGGCAAAGAGGCGCCAGGCAGTTGGTCACACAGGAATCGAGCGAGAGAATATGGTGCTGCGCCGGATCGTAGGTCTGGTCATTGACACCGACGACAAAGACACCATCGGGGTTTGTCGCCGGTCCGGCAATCAGCACTTTCTCCGCGCCGACAGTCAGATGCTGCTCGGCGGCCTGGCGATCACGCATTATGCCGGTCGACTCAACCACGATCTGCACCCCGGACGCCGCCCAGTCGAGCTTGGTGGGGTTGCGTTCGGCGGTCACCGGGACCCTGACCCCGTTGACAATGAGCGCGTCGGCATCGCTGCCGACCTCACCCGGGTAGACACCCCGTGCCGAATCATACTTGAGCAGGTTCGCCAGTGAACGAGCGTCGGTCAGATCATTGATGGCGACGACCTCCACCTCGGGATGCGCGGCGGCCGCGCGAAAGACCATGCGCCCGATGCGCCCAACGCCATTTATACCGATCTTTACCGCCATGAAGTCCTCCTTATCGGGACAGCGTAGATTTGATTTTCGATTCTATCATCACAGTTGTCAGGCAGGCACCGATTCACTGACGCCCTGAACAATGTCGATCTCCTCGCTGGCTTTCAGCATATTCAGCAGTTGCTCATCGGAGACACCGAGCGACATCCCGAGCGACATTGCCGCGCCGAGCAGCGGCGAGTCGAGCGGCACCTTCCTTATCTTGCCGGCGACCTCCTGCAACGGAATCGAGTCGAACTGGTTGTTCCTAAGCACTGTCAAACGACCGAACCTGTTTTCGGCGGCAAGCTGGACCGCCGCGCGCCCGAACTGGGTACCCAGCAAGCGGTCGAATGGTGTCGGCGAACCGCCGCGCAGCAGGTGGCCGAGTATCGTCACACGGGTCTCCAGCCCGGTCAGCCCCTCGATCTGATGCGCCAGTTGATAGGAGATTCCGCCGAGTCGGACGGCATCGGGTGAGGTCTCGATCCTCCGCGCCACAGCTACTTCACCACCCACCGGCTTTGCGCCCTCGCCGATGACGATGATCGAGAAGCGTTTGCCGTTGCGGTTACGCTCGCGCAGCTTTTCGCAGACCATCTCAAGGTCGTAGGGTATCTCCGGAATCAGCACGATATCGGCGCCACCGGCAACTCCGGATGCCAGGGCGATCCAGCCGGCATAACGGCCCATCACCTCGACAATCATCACCCGGTGATGCGATTGCGCGGTGGTGTGGACGCGGTCGATAGCCTCGGTCGCGACCTGCACCGCCGAATCGAATCCGAAAGTCTGATCGGTGCCAAAGAGGTCATTGTCGATTGTCTTGGGCACACCGACAATGTTGAGTCCGAGATCGCTCAATCCCGCCGCAGCCGCCATTGTGCCGTCGCCGCCGATTGCTACGATGCCATCAAGACCCAGCCGCTCGCAATTGTTGAGCGCTTCGGTGGAGCGGTCGAGATAGGTGAAACCGTCGCGCTGCGGGATCGGGAAATGGAAGGGATCGGCCTGATTGGAGGTGCCGAGAATCGTCCCGCCCAGCGCCAGAATGCCCGACACCGATTCCCGCCCCAGCTTGATGTAGTTGTTGAGCACGACTCCCTCGAAACCATCGAGAAAGCCGGTAACCGACATTTCGTAATCGTTGATAGCGGTCTTGACAACCGCTCTGATAACCGCATTCAAACCGGGACAATCGCCGCCGCCGGTCAATACACCAATCTTCATGTAGCTCTCCTTAACAGCTTCAGAAAATTCTCGCCGGACACAGAGAAGCCCCCCGCCACCTCTTTTCCCCTCCCTTCCCTCTTGATATTGTTTATCGACAGCGATTTAGAGTTCTAGAGGGGTAGTCTGAGACCGCAAGAAAGAAGGGGTACCACACCCCTTGGGGTGCGAAAAACGACGTAGGGGCGCAGCGTGGCCCCCCCTCGACCTGATCGAGGGCTGCGCCCGCCGGAGGCAGAATATGGAGAACTCGGGCCCGAGATGGTGCGTGAGTTCGCTCCCCGGTGCGCTGTCGGCGAAGCGCCGTGAGGAATCCTTTCCTTACGGACTTGACAGAGATCGTCAGGAAAGGATTCCCTCGATCAGGTCGAGGGCAGGCCTGACGACGCGCCGAATCCCCCGGGGAGTCAGATCACACAGCACTCTCCCTATGGAGTGGTGTGGTGGCAGATTTTGGAGTTGGGGTGTAGTGGCGAAGGCTGTGGTGGCTACTCACTAGGGCAACTACATAAACAATTGATGGTTGGAAACCAAGAGATCAGGTCTCATCACCTCTGTTATGAACCCATACCGCGATCCGATTTGTAGTCTCGAGATTGCCTTGCCATCCAATAATCACTTCCTGATCTAGCTTATATTCTCGGAAGTGTCTTTGCGCTATGCCACTGAAGTCGTCCTCTGGATTGATGTCTGGCGCGCAGAAAAGAGAGAGCGCACGGCTTTGCTCGTTGAATGTCATAGTTATGCTGTGACGCGATTTGTCTCGCCGTACCTGCTTCTCCAGACCTTCGATTCGTCTAGCGATTTCCTCACGCGTGACACCATCGCAATCAAGTAACGCGAAGGACGCGGCGATGAAGTGCTTAGGCCTGGACCGCTGAACTGCTTCCAGCAAGAGCCGAAAACGAGGGGGATTCTGTTGTGCTGGCTTCGGGGGCTCTTTTCCCAAAATGCCAGCTTGCCAATTGAAGTAATCGTTTATGCCGTCGCAGTATCCAAGAAACCCAAGCCGCGTATAATCTTCAGTCGCCTTCTCCGGGAAGTAAAGCCCTTCAGAAAGATACAGCCCAAAGAAGTCAAGTTCGTCAGAGACTTCAAACTGCGGCCGATTAAGGCTGTTACGTTGCCTCAAGAAGTGAAGAAACTGGCAGGGAGACTCCGCCAGCTCGGAGATGGCTTGGAGGTCATAAATGGAGACGCACCACGGCCAACCTTCCCCACGAAGAATGCCTAACTCCTTGAGCTTGGGCAGCTGAGAACCGATGGTGAAGATCGGCTCCAGCGTCACACAGACTATGTAGACATATTCGAAGTCGTTGAGAGAAAGGTCTAGTGCGCGACCGTCGCGCAAGGACTTGAAGTGCGCGATCTCGGTCGATTCCAGATACTTGAGTGTGCGATTTCCTTGCTCGAATGCCTTGCCCAAGACATCTCTGAAATCGCGCCTTATGCGGTCCAAGCTGCCTCTTCGAGCGGAAGGGCTTATCGCGCCAGCCTTCACTTCGCACAAGACCAAGGCATCACCGAGGATGTAAAGAGCATCTAACTCTGTGTTTTGCCCGGCACGGTCAGGATTCGGGTACTCCAAATTCTGATAGCTTTGAATCGGCTGGAGAATGTTGGATAGCAGTTCGTATGTGAAATCCTCAGCCGCTCTTGCGCGGTGCGGTTCAAAGGTGTTATCGAAGAACTCCTTGTCCTTTCGTTGGATCAGTGATGTAAGAAATTGAGGAGAATCGACTGGCAAGGAGGCAACGTCGAAACA
>JBDRQZ010000060.1:0-6229 GCA_043826025.1 bacterium
CCGCAAGCTCTGCAAAGAGACCGGCTTCCCGTTGAAGAAGGTCTATGAGCTGTTCACGTCCGGCCCGGCGAAAGGCGCCTGCAAGGTCGCTGGCCTCGCCAAGCCGACCGGCTGCGTCTAAGACTCTTCTGGTGGCCCACAGCTTGCTGTGGGATTCTTAACAAATAAGCGGCGTCAGGACTCACGTCCTGGCGCCGTTTTTCTTGCTGGGCCGTCGCTCTCCTGCGTAGGTTTATTTGTCCATACAGAGTCACGATTCCTCCAGCGAAGGTGCGCTTCCTATGTCCAGCAACTCCAAAGTCAAAGTCGCAGTTATCCAGGGCAGCCCGATATTCCTCGACCGCGAGCATACGCTTGAGAGCGTCGCCGAACTAACAGCAGAGGCCGCCCTGAATGGTGCGCGGTTAGTGCTTTTCCCCGAGACCTTTGTCTCAGCTTATCCCGACTGGGTCTGGTCGCTGCCACCGGCGCAGAAGGATCAGATCAACGCACTCTATACAGAGTTGCTGGAGAGTTCGGTGTCGATTCCGGATGACGCCACCAAACAACTCGGCGAGATCGCACACGAGTCCGGCGTCTATCTGGCAATCGGGGTAAATGAACGCAACACTGAGTCAAGCAATGCCAGCCTCTACAACACCTTGCTCTACTTCGATCCCACCGGCAAACTGCTCGGCAAACATCGCAAGCTGATTCCCACCGGTGGGGAACGACTGATGTGGGCGCCTGGCGACGGCGACACGCTGGTCAGCTTCGAGACCGAACTTGGCAGGGTCGGCGGTCTGATTTGCTGGGAGAACTTCATGCCGCTGCCCCGCGTCGCGATGTATCAGGCGGGTGTGCAGATTTACCTCGCGCCGACCTGGGACAGTTCCCCCAGTTGGTTGACTGCGATGAAACATATCGCCCGTGAGGGCGGCATGTTCGTGCTGAGTTGTTGCCAGGCAATCAAAGTCAGCGACGTCCCCGACCGCTATGAGTTCAAGAACTTGTATGCTGAGGGTCGCGAGTGGGTCAACCAGGGCAATAGTTGTATCGTCAACCCCAAAGGTGAGATCATCGCCGGGCCGCTGGAGGCGGAGCAGGGTATGCTCTATGCCGATCTCGATCTCGCGGAGATTCCGGCGCAGAAGTGGATGCTCGATGTCGCCGGTCACTATTCACGGCCCGACGTCTTCGAGTTTTCCGTCAAACGCCCCGGCCGCTCCTAGCTTGCTGTGACCTACCTCAGAGGAATGCGTGGCGTCCCGCGCCAGGTGGGTTCTTCTTGAAACAACTTGCTCATTACTCACATCTAACTTATGGCAGGACATATCTGAAACAAAGGCAAGCTTGCCGTCGAGGAGGCGACGTAATGGATAAACACATAGATATCCTGGGAATTCTCTACATCGTTTTCGGGGGTCTGGGGCTGTTGATCGGCGGCTTTCTCTTCTTCATCATCACCGGTCCCGGGCTGTTCTCGGGCGACCCGGCGGCGATGACGGTGCTTGCTATTGTTGGTTCGGCTGTCGCCTTTTTCTTTCTGATTTTCTCAGTACCGGGGATCATCGGCGGGATCTTCCTGCTAAGACGCAGACCCTGGTCGCGGATTCTGGTACTGGTCTTGGGCTTTCTTCACCTGATCGACTTCCCCTTCGGTACCGCGCTTGGCGTCTACACGATCATCGTGCTCTTCGACAGCAGGGCCGTCGCGATCTTTGAAGGTGCCGGTCAGGCGGTGCAACCGGTCACACCGCAATAGGTGTGGGCTTTTCGGTAGGTCGGGTTCCGCAGTCTTAAGCATCGCGAAAGACCAGAAGCCCGACAGTTTGTTCTTCAACAGTGCCCCCAAACTTGTCGTCCCGGCCGAAGAGCCGGGATCCAGCACGGTTAACCACGTGCAGCCCATTGACGTTGGATTACGATAGGGGGAGGCGAGTCATTCGGCCTGGCGGAGTTGCAGACAACTCGACCAGCCAGCCAAACTCAATGGTGCTGGGTCCCTGCCTTTGCATGGGCGACCAACTTAAGTCGGTCTTCGCAGACTACGACGCCCAGTGTTGGATTTAAAGCAGCGCCCTGATCTTACCGACGATCTCATCCGATAGCGGTTGAGTCTTTGGCTCAAAACGCGCCACTACTTCGCCCTTACGGTTCAGCAAAAATTTGGCGAAATTCCAGCCGATCTCGCCGGGATAATCTGATTCCTCAGTCAGATAGCGATACAATGGGTGCTTGTCCTCACCTTTGACACTGATCTTGGCCATCATCGGGAAGGTCACCCCGTAGTTGCTCTGGCAAAACTCCAGGATCGCCTCATTCGTGCCCGGCTCCTGGCCAGCGAAGTTGTTGGCGGGGAAGCCGATCACCACCAGACCGGAGTCCTTGTAAGTCTCGTAGAGCTTTTCCAGACCTTCATACTGCGGTGTGTTGCCGCAGCGGCTGGCGACATTGACGAGCAAGATGACTTTGCCCTTGAAATCGGCCAGACTGGTGGTGTCGCCGGTAATAGACTGGAACTCGTAATTCAAGAAGTCAGTCTTTTGTGCTTCGATCACATTCTGCTCCCCGCTCACTTCGGTTTGTCCCGATGCTCCATCATCGGCGAAGCCGATTGTCGCCAGCGCGATAGCCAAAACTGCAACCAGAGTATTGATTCTCATTTCATCACCATTCAACACTTTGGGTTTGTTGAACATCTATCAGCAGGTAGAACAGCGGAAAGCTGTAACTGTTCCTTAATGAAGGTGTCTTACTTGGGCCTCTTAGCGCAGAGCGACTAGGCGATCGGGGATTCTCAGGAGTGCGGAATGTACATCGTGAAGTAGGCAGTATCATTCGGATGAGAGGCTTGCGGCTTCGTCGCTGCTACCCTCGCCATTCTGCGACTTTTCGTCTTCGCTGGACCGAAGACCAAGAGCAAGCGCGACGAGGTCATCTCTGTGTATCTCTCGCCAGTGCTGAATGTACATGTCCGCTAGAGGACGGAGAGCGAGCTGGCAGCTTAAACTTGTGGCGTAGAGCTTGCCTCTACCGTCGGCTAACTCAAGCTCGATGTCGAGTTTGGCAGTCTCCGTGCCATTTCTCAACCCAGTAAGGCGTGCTGCGATCTGTGCATCTGTAAAGAGACACCATGGATGTATTGGAGCTGAGAGATCAAATATGAGCAAGTTTCTTCCAGGGAGATGTATTGGAAACTCAAGTGCGGTAGCATCTTTATCGAGTGCTTTTGCTAGCATGAACTGGAATGGCTTGTCGTAGTTGCCGCCTCCAGCGGCAGAAAGCAGCTTGACTGCCTCGTCACCGCAGTTCTCCACCCTGGCGTGTAAGGTGAGTTCAGAGTAGGGCAATGATGAGCTGCCATATCTGTGTGTGAGCGTCTCCACAACTTCCCCATCCTCGGTTTTGTAGGTCGATACCTGGAACGAGTACTCGTACTCTGCTCCTTCAATAAGGGACAAAGCGACGTTCGGCGCCATTGGTCCCGCTGGCCTACTCGATGGCGGGATTGCCCTTAGCATGTCCCGATGCACCAAATATCCCGACCAAGCAATGCCTATCATCGCGAAAGCGAAGTATACGATCTGCGGCAATGAAAGTGTGGGGACGGACAACTGAATGACGACAGCAATCGCATCAAACACTAGAAAGAACCAGAGTACCCACTTCGACCCAAGCGACCTGAAGTAGGTTAGGAATGTCTGCCAAGATCCCATTGCTGTTCCCTTGCCCTTAGTCTGCTCATGTATGTCAGTTCGCGCCCGTCTACAATTCGGTTACGATTGAGTCTATTGTCGTGCGCAGCTTCTGTCAAGACAGAAATCACTAACTCTGAGTCGCTCGCCTCGCGGGACCATTCTCGATGTCAGATCTTTCTTCGTGGCTTCTGATTGTGAATTCACTTCACCCGTTTGGCAAACCGCAGCGAGGCGATAGTGAAAATCCCCACTGAAAACGCCACCATCGCGAAGATATTGGGGTAGAGCGTGTCTACTCCGGCGCCTTTCATCATGATGCCGCGAATGATAGTCATGAAGTAGCGCACCGGGTTCAGGTAGGTCATGTACTGGACCGGGGTCGGCATATTCTGAATCGGGATGAAGAAGCCTGAGGTCAGAATAATGAAGATCAGAAAGAACCAGGCGTAGAACATCGCCTGCTGTTGGGTGCGGCTCACAGTGGAGATGAAGATTCCGGTGCCCAGGGTGGTGAACAGAAAAATCAGTACGAGTCCATAAAGAAGCGGCCAGGAACCCGCAAAAGGAATACCGAAATAGATCACCCCGAACGCCAGCGCAATCGACATCTCCAGATAGCCGATAAATGCAAAGGGGATAATCTTGCCGAGCAGGAGTGCGGTCTTGGAGATCGGGGTCACCAGTAACTGCTCCAGCGTGCCGACCTCGCGTTCCCGCACGATTGCCATCGAGGTCAACATCACGGTGACCATCGTCAGCAAAACTGCGACAATTCCCGGCACCATGAAGTAGACCGATTCCGCTTCCGGATTGAAAAGCACTTTCTGGCGCAGTTCGATTGGCATCTGTCGGTCCGCCAGATTAAGATTGAATCTGCGGGTCATCAAGCCGGCATAGCCGGCGGCAATCGCGGCCGAATTGGCATTGGTGCCGTCGACGATCAAACCGACCGTGGCGCGTCCATCCTTCGTCAGTTGCTTCGAGAAGTCGGTATCAAGCACCAGAACTGCGTCGAAATCATTCTCACGGAAGCCACGATCGCTGTCGAGCAGGGGGAGTTCGGTCTGCGTCATCACAAAGTAGTCGCCGGCAGTCAGCGAGCGGAGGTAGTCGCGCGAGAGCTGGCTCTGGTCATGGTCATAGACACCGACCCTGATGTTCTTGACATCGGTGTTAATCGCATGACCGAGAATCACCAACTGGATCAGCGGCATGATAAAAATCAGCCGCAGCATGATCGGATCGCGCCGGATCTGGTAGACCTCTTTCCTGATAAGTGCGGCAATCGTCCTGAACATCGCTAACCCAATTTCAGTTTGAAGTTCTTAACCGCCAACCCCAGCATTACCAGAGTCAGAATCACCAGGGCCACTGCCTGAATCCACAGGGTATCAAGCCCGGCGCCCTTGAGCATAATCCCGCGAATGATGAGCAAGAAGTAACGCGCCGGGACAATAAGAGTCAGATACTGCAGCAGCAGCGGCATGTTCTTGATCTCAAAAATGAACCCCGACAGCATCACCGAAGGCAACATGGTCACCGTGAGCGATGCCATCATCGCTAACTGCTGTGTCTTGACCAAGGTCGAGATCAACACTCCCAACGATAGCGCGGCTACCACATAGATGACGCCGAAGAAGAAGAGCAGCAGGATCGAGCCATTGAAAGGCACTCCAAAGTGGAAGATTGCCAGGAGCAACACCAGCATGCCGTCGAACAATGCCAGCCCGATGTAGGGGATCACTTTGCCGATGATAATCTGACGCGGCGTCACCGGCGCGGTCAGCAGTTGTTCCATGGTGCCGGTTTCCTTTTCCCGCGCCACTGTCACCGAGGTCAACAGCGCCGAGATCATCATCAGGATGATCGCGATCAAACCGGGCACAAAGAAGTGGGATGACTTAAGGTCTGGATTGTAGAGCACCTGCACCGAAAGATTTACACCCGGGACCTGCACCCCCGGCGGCAGATGCTGCATCACAAAGCCGCTCACGACGGCATTCGAGTAATTGCTCACTGCAGCACTGACATTGGCATCGGCGCCATCGATCAGTATACCCAGGTCGAACTGCTCCCAGGTCACCAGCGCCTCACTGAAGCCGGGTGGAATCACCAGCACCGCATCGGCATCGCCACGCTTGAGCGACTTTTCCGGGTCCAGCAAATCGGGCGGCAGCAAGGGTGGTATGAAATATTCGGTGTGGTAGAAACTGCCGGCCAGTTCGCGTGAGGCTCTGGTGTGATCCTGATCGAGCACCGCCAGTTTGATATTCTTGATATCGAGATTGACCGCATAACCGTAGAGCATTGTCATCACCAGCGGCAGCATAATCGCCACAAACAGGGAACGCGGATCGCGCCGAATGTGACGCAGCTCCTTGGCCGCAATCAATTGCACTCCGGTCATGCCTGCGCCTCGGCTGAAATCAACTTGATGAACAACTCATTGAGATCTGGCTGTCCGGCTTCCGTCACCAACTGCTGCGGATTGCCCAACGCGACAATTTTGCCTCGGTGCATGATCGAGATGCGGCGACAGAACTCAGCCT
>JBDRQZ010000061.1:0-2354 GCA_043826025.1 bacterium
TCTGTTCGTCGGCTCATAGCGTTGCACTCCGGCTTCCTTCGGACGGTCCCTCGCGGTTCCGCCCTTGCCTTCGGCTAGTACTTGTGTCAATGTACAAAGGCATTGACAGGATTCATGTACAGGGGACTTTCACCCCATTAGCCCGACTTCGCGGATTCGGGGGGTGTGTCAAGCATAAGTCCTTGTAAATCAAGGATGGCATTTAAAAGGTCTTCACTACATTTTGCTCAGCCAGATCGGCATTGGTCGCCACACGAGGTGAAGGCTGATTGGGGAAGGACAGCCTCAATTGTTTCAGCAGGATCTGGAGTTCCGGCTCTGGCTGGGTATGCCGGGACATGATTACCGTGCGCCCGTCGGTTGTCGGAAGATGGACATCTATCATTTGGACGGTACTGAACTTTTCCAGGACAGCGCGAGGGGTTAAACCGGGTGCCAGGTCTCGCAGGCGGCGTCGCAGCGTGACATGCAGGGCGTAGGCCATGAAGGCCACAAAGATGTGCGCTTCGATGCGTTCTTCCTTCTGGTGATGGATAGGCCGGAGCGCCAAGTCACCTTTGAGGTTTTTGAACGCTTCTTCGACATGAACCAACTGGGTGTAAAATTCCCACATCTGGGCCGGGTCCCGATCAACAAGGTTCGTTCGCAGGAGATAGCGACCCTCCCGGCGCCGGACTTTTCGCAGCCGATCTTTGCACAAAAAGAACTGTAAAGGTTCATCTTTTTCGGGAACATTGATACGCACAAGCCTCCAGGCTGAGGGCGATTGTTGTTTTGCCGCCCCCAGCTTGAGCAGCAACTGGTCGCGGGTTACTTGCATGCCCTGTAACTGATGCAGACGCTTCCATAATCGCTTCAGTTGACGCCGCCTCATGGATCGTTCCTTGAGGATACGGTCCCGGCTTTGAGCCAGCACGTAAACCTCATCGTCCTGATGTAGAAGTTTGACATCCACGCCATCGCGGACCTTCTGCCATGGCTGATCCGTCAATGCCTTCTCGTAGCGGCTCAGTCGTCCTCTGGGTGTTCCCACCAGGTAGTAAACCGGAGGGTCGCTGCAGCGCATTTCCTTGAGAACCTCTTCCGTCGGAATCCCACGGTCCATCACCCATATGCGCTCGGCTTTCCCATACTGCTCCTCGATCTTTTTCAAGAACCCTTGCAAGGTGGTATTGTCTTTGGTGTTGCCCGCCATGACCTCATACGCCAGCGGAAATCCTTCCGGCGTTACGATTAGCGCAATGACCATCTGCACGCAATCGAACCGCTTATCCCGGCTGTAGCCGTACTTCCGCTTATCGTCCTCCGGAAAAGGTGGATCGCTCTCGAAGTATGTACTGGTCAGATCATAAAGGAGAATGTCGAACTTCGCGTTGAACAGGTCTTTCCAACGTTGCGTCAGGTGATCGAAAAGCGCTCGTTTATGCTCAATCAACCGATCCAGGCACTCGTAGAGTTTATGGATTTCCACCAGTTCAAAGCCCGCCCCAAGAAGATCGGCCATCGCACTTGTTTCGTACCAATACCGATGAAGCCGCCATTCGCTCCCTGGATCGAGCAGACGGTAACAGCAAAGCGCCTGAACAATTAAATCCCACCGCGTCCCTTTCCGGCTCGGCACTAACCTCTCTACCCAGAATTTATCAAGACCCAATTGCCCGTATAACTTGCACGCCAACCAGCATGCACCCCATTGCCGTGGATGGCGCAGTTCCACGTCCTTGAGACGGATTTGCACCACCTGCTCGCTGTCGATCGCAGCGGGGCGGTCCTCGGGAAACAGTGCCATCGTTTTCGTCGATGGGGACCCATCCTCGAAGACTTCAATCGTCTTGCGCCATGACTCACACTGAGAATCGTTTATCTCCCCGAGGTAGAGCACCTGTCGCTGAACGACACGTCCACCAGCTACACGGCGGTTTTCCACCACGTTCCAGTATCGATGCTCTTTACCGTCTTTCTTACGATTCGTGCAACGGAGGAACATAATGGACCAAGCATATCACCATCCCGGTGTCCCTGAAAAGAGGGTAGGTCTTCACTACAGCCTGTTTTACGCACTCTTAGACTCACAAGTCCTTGAAACGACGTGATGCAAATCGTGAAATTAATGATTCGTAGGATCGAATCCGCTAAGTCGGGCTAAAGATGGCAGTCGTGCGTCCCGCCTGGTTCGGGATCGTCTCATAGGTGACACCCTCCCATTCCGCGATCAACTTCTCAACTTCGTCTTTCTTGGTTCCTCCAGAGTGCGCCTAACGGGGCGAGCTGAGCGCGTGCCGCCTAAGAATGGCGTGTTCACACGCCATTCTTAGGCGGCTAAGCGCTCCAGCGACGGTTCGTAAGGCCGCTTT
>JBDRQZ010000062.1:0-3531 GCA_043826025.1 bacterium
GCTTTTGACCGGGGGAATTGTCAACGCCAACCTCGGCGATTTGCTGACCCTGATAACTGCCGCGGCCTGCGCCGGGCACATCTTTGTCGCCGACCGTTTCATCAGAGGCAAGCTTGATCCTTACGTGCTGAGCATGCAGCAGTTTGCCACTGTCGGAATCCTGAGCCTGCTAGCGGCGCTGCTGCTTGGCGCTCCCTTGCTGCCGACCCGCGTCGATACGGTGGGCACGATAGTGTTTCTGGCGCTCTTTCCGACACTGTCAGCGTTTGTGATACAGCTAGTCGCGCAACGCCACACGGCAGCCGTGCGAGTGTCTCTGATTTTCGCTCTGGAACCGGTATTCGCAGCGCTGGTAGCCTGGACTTTTGGAGGAGAGCAGTTCGTCTGGACCAGAGCCGGCGGCGGTCTGTTGGTAGTACTGGCGTTTCTCAGCTCCGGCAAGGAGCGGCCGCTGGTCGAGAGGAGCTGACTGTCAGTCTAGCTCAGCTAGCTGTGGAATCTCTTCCTCCAGCTTCAAGTAAGAAAGCTCGAACTCCTCTGCAATGGATTCGATGCGGCTGGCTTTCTTTTCCAGTTGGGCAGCCTTGCGCTCAAGCCGCCGCGTATGGCGCTCCATATCGCGTTCGAGGTCATCTTGGTCGTAATCGGTAAGTAGCATCTTCAAAACGCCACCGAGACCGAGCAGTCCAACTTTGGCGCCCTCAATGCCGATGTGTGCGCCCTCTATACCGATCTTGACCGCCTCACCAACCAACCGTTCGCCGAGCAAGTAGCAGCGGCGCAATGACTTACGCTGATTGTCGTCGGTCGGAATCAGCTCGCCATTGATGTAGAGCTGATAGTCCTCGGTGATCTCGACCACGGCGTCATGGCTCTCTTCGAAGGTGAAAATCAGGGTGCTGCCTTCGAAATCGATATCGACATGGTCGAGACTGGAACGGTAATGCTTGTGGGTTACATGATCGTCGGGGCTCCAGGCATAGCCGACATTCGCCATGAGCAACAGCATGGCGAAACCTGCCAGCAGGATAGGAATACGTTTCATCTCTGTTCTCCTCCAATACGCCAACGTGTGCTTTCACTTACGTAGCGATGCCTCAGAAGTTGCGGCCGGAAACGGGGTGGGCGCAATTCAAACTTGCCGGAAGAGGGGGTCAAAACGTAATTATCCCGGAGGTTGGCGCGATGAGATGGTTTCGACTACAGTTCCTGCTCTTGTCGTTGATTGTTGCAGTATTGGCGCAGTTGCTGTCCGGTTGTAGCGACAAGTCCAGCGATCCCGGCACAACCAAACTTGTCGGCCCGACCTGGAGGCTAACGGCAATCGTCAATATCAAAGGAGTGAGAACACCGGCCACGCTGGAGTTTTTCAGCACGCAATTCTCCGCCTCGGGCAAGCTAAGCGGGACCGCCTCCTGCAACAGCTACAGCGCCAGCTATACTCTCGGCGAATCGGGGGAGCTTGGAATCGATTCGCTGGCCACCACTTTAGTTTACTGCGGCGATGGCTCGCTGATGGATCAGTACTACGCCGGCTTGCGGGCGGCGCATTCCTACAAGATATCTGATAGCGAACTGACGATTTACTTCGCGCAACAGGGAGAGTTGGTGTTTGCGCCACTCGGCCCGGATTGAGCCGCACAACTGCCGCTTCTAGTACTTCGTCTCGACGAGGACAAAAGGCCTTACCGCTGGATTGACATTGTTGCTTGAGGCCATTGTGACTGTGCCAGTACCGGTTGAGAGACGAAAGCCGGAACTGAGTTCGGAGGGCCAGTGCTGATAGAACAGTAGAACGTCGACCGTTGTCCAACTTTCCTCATCATTGGCATCGAAGCACTTGCTGGCATACTGGGTGCTATCGCCCTCCGGTCTGTTATTGTATGTCAGAGTGTTCTCACTCCAGGGCGAGACCACCCGCCGAAAGTTCACGCAGGCACTGAAAATCATTGGCTCCGCGTCAATTATCCAGAGATGTAGTTCAGCGGAGACCACGTTTTCAATCTCAAGGGTGGGAGATAGCGGCGGCAGACCTATGTAAGCCTCTCCCACAAATGGACCCCAATTGCAGTAAAGGTGCTCGGACTCGTGATTTGTTGAGTTCTCCTGCATCGGGAAGTTGGTTGCATAGGTGTCCTTCGTTACAAAAAGGGTTTCCTGCTCCGTTTTGGTCATCACGATGTCAAATGTCATTTCGGGGCTGTCGAGCGTGATTTCGCTAACATAGCTGTCATACTCCTCGTGGGAGCAGCTCAGCGATGTGAGGCCTTGTCGGACATACTCGAGTGTGTAGCTCCCGACGGCACTGCAATAGCCGGAAACCGAGTCGATCTCCACCAGCGCACCCTCGATTTCACCATCAACCGCGTTCGTGACGTTGCCAGTGACCGTGGTATAGGCGATCAGTGGTATCATCTCAATGTCGTAGATCAGGCGCTCCGGCGGCACGGTGATTGTGGCACTGTAGGCCTCGTAGCCTGCAAGCGACGCCGAGATAGTCTGGGTTCCGGTAGGCACTTCCTCCAGGTAGTAGGCGCCAAACTGGTCCGCTGTGTCTGTCTGACCGGCGCAGGCGACGACTGCGCCGACAAGAGTATTGCTGGTCTCAGCCTCCCAAACGAAACCGTCGATGGAGCCAACCAGACTCACAGCCACCAACTGCACGTCACGGGTGGTAGTTCCGGTTGAAATGCTGACGGTGGCGGTGTAGTCATTGTAGCCCTCTTTTGTCACCGTCAGTTCATAGGTGCCGGTGGAAATACCGGTAAGCGAGTAAGAGCCGTCCGCGGTGCTGTAACAAATGTTGCCACCGCAACTGATCGATGCCGCACTTACAGGTTCGGCTGTTCCTGCCTGATAGATATGTCCCACGAGGTCACCATACTGAGTCGCGCTTGGGGTCTCTTCGTTATCTGAGGTGCAGGCGAAGGTGAGAGTCAGCATGATAAAAGCAAGAACGGTTATCGCGGTACGCATGATTCCTCCAAAGCGATGCAGGTTTAATACCCATCCTCATTGAGAGTGCGTCGTGCGTGTCGATTCTGAGGTGTAGCTCACGTTAGTAGGTAGCGGCCAACTTGTCAATTGGAAAATGGAAAGCCAGGACGATCATTGATTGCCATTGGGACGCTGGGGGTGGCGCAGTGCCGGCAGCTAATAACTGGTCGTGTCGAGCTTCACTTTGCCGCGGAAGATGTAGTAGATACTGGTTGTGTACGCCAGCACCAGCGGCATACCGCAGAGCGCGATAATCAGCATGATCTTCAAAGTCTTCGCCGAGGAGGCCGCATTGTAGAGGTTCAGGCTGTAGGCCGGCGTGGTGTGGCTGTAGATCAGGTTCGGGAACATCCCAATCCCGAACAGCGCCAGCATCGCCGCCATCGCCGCACAGGAGCAAAGAAAAGCTCGCCAGTCGCGACCCTTGTGGATCTCGCGCGGGATATTGGCAATCGCCAGAGCATTGAGCAGCGGTAGGACCCAGAGCCAGGGGGCAGCCTTCAGATTCGCCGACATGTGGGGCAGGTAAAGCAG
>JBDRQZ010000063.1:0-4515 GCA_043826025.1 bacterium
CCCATTTTGACGATCCCGCCCGAGTGGTGGAAGCATCGCGCAACCTGGGCGAGGCGATGGCCGGACTTGATATCGCCAAGATGCCGCAAGAGGAGCTGCTGCAGTACCGTTGAGCCGTCCAATCCTCGTCGGCATTCTTGCCTTTCAGGGTGATTTCGCCAAACACCAGGAGGCCTTTAAGCGCCTCGGCTGTGAGGTCCGACTGGTCAAATCGGTGGCCGCACTCGAAGGTCTCGACTGTCTGGTGATGCCGGGCGGAGAATCTTCGACAATCTATCGTTTCCTGCGCGCCGAGCAGTTCGAACAACCCTTGATCCAGTTCGCTCAAGAGCATCCGGTGTGGGGAAGCTGTGCCGGGATGATCCTGGTGGGTCGGGAGATCGCCAATGATGACTTCGTGCGGCCGCTGGGGCTGATCGACATGACTACCAGCCGCAACACCTATGGCCGTCAGTATGAGTCGTTTATCGCCACCGGTCGGTTCGTGCCAGATACTGACGCGGAAGAATTGGAGATGGTGTTTATCCGCGCGCCCAAAGTCGAGCAGGTCGGCGAGGATGTGCGGGTACTGGGAAAGTGCGGTGACGAGATCACGATTGTGCAGCAGGACAAGGTGGTGGCGACTTCATTTCACCCGGAGTTGACCGACTCCACTCGCTTTCAGGAATATTTCCTCTCGCTGATTGATTAATCAGTTACTTCAATCGGAATCGTGACATTGTAAGCGCTGTCGCAGTCGACCGAGAGAGTCAACGAGCCGGTCGGTCCGGGAGGCAGGCTGTCGACTAGCATCGCCAGGACAAGCACTGACGATCCATCGACGGTCATCCAACTGACTCTGAAACCTGCGGGGAACTCAAGGGGATCGAACCGGCAATTCTCCCGCATCTTGGCAGCTTTGTTAAGGGTCAGGTAGTCGCCGAAACTATCTGGCGAGATTCTCAGACGCGTCACCGGGAGGCCAGCGGGAAGATATCTCGCGAACTCCTCATCCGGATGGACACTGCCGGTAATGGTCAGAACCGTTATTTGTGCAACATCGGTAGTAATACTGCGAGTAGTCACCCGCGTCTTTTTCTCGATGTGATTCTTGAAACGACCTGAGTGAAAGGTGATCGCCAGCGGCACACTGTCTTGTGGCGCAAGTGCGTCTGCGGCAAAGGGCGCGGTCAGACAGCCGCAGCCGGGTTTGACACTCTCGACTCGGATCGAGTCGGTCGAACGATTGTGCAGCCAGAAAGTGTGGGTAACCTCCGCTTGATCGGGCATGAAACCGAAATCGAAACGCAACTCATCGCGCACCACCTGATGGATGGGACTCTCGGTTTGCGCCGTCATGCCAACCGCCAAGCCGACAGCGAGCAACAACACCAGCAATAATATCACTAGCCGTCTGATCACTTTTCCTCTCCCGAGTCGAACCTGATCTCACAACCACTTGCAACCATCTCAATTCTTACATATATAGGCTTGTTACGTTCGCTCGGGCAACGCAAATGATGACCTGGAACCGTGAGAATTAGCAATCAATGTCGCTGCTGAGTATTCTGGGGATCGCCGTGGCGCTGGCAATCGACGCTTTCAGCGTCGCGCTGGCGACCGGGATTGTGCTACCCAAAGTGACCTGGCGACACTGCTTTCGGCTCTCCTTTCATTTCGGGCTCTTCCAGTTCCTGATGCCGATAATCGGCTGGCTGCTGGGAAGTGCTTTTGAATCCTATGTTCATGCCTACGCTCCCTGGATTGCGTTTGGGCTCTTGGCACTGGTTGGCGGCAAGATGATTGTCGAGGCGCTTGGTCCCCCCAGGCCGCCGGAAGAATTGCATGACCCAACCCGCAAAGGCTCATTGGTGATGCTCTCGGTTGCAACCAGTATCGACGCGCTGGCGGTGGGCATCAGTCTCTCGCTCCTGGGCGCGGGGATCTGGGCGGCGGCGGTGGTCATCGGAATAGTCGCTGCCGGTTTGACTCTCGTCGGACTCTTCTGCGGCGAACGGCTGGGCGTGCGATTCGGGCATCGCATGGGGCTCTTGGGCGGGATTGTGCTGTTCGCAATCGGGATCAGGATTATCGCGCCCTACCTGCTCTCCTGAGCCAATTCTGCCGAAACGAGTTGCGCGGCGGACCGTGATTTCCTATCTGTATCTACAATAGATAGAATGAAACCGGCGAGCTTGGAGTTCGCCGCACGCTCAGGTAAGGAGCCGATAATGAAGAAGCGCAAGATTACTACTGATGATCTGCTCAAGCTGAAGTTCGTCGAGAGCGTCGCGATGGCGCCCGATGAAGCCGAGATTGCTTTCACGGTCAAGACTGTCGCCGAGGACAAGAAGAAATATTTCTCCCATCTCTATCTGATCAATACTGACGGCACCGATCTTCGCCAGTATACACAGGGCGAAATCAATGACTCGGCGCCAATCTTTTCCCCCGACGGCACACTGATCGCGTTCAGTTCGAAACGTGGCGAGAAAAAAGGTATCTATGTCATCCCACGTCATGGCGGCGAGGCGAAGCTGCTGATCGAGAAGGATGGTGGATTCTCCGAGCTTTCTTTCTCTCCCGATTCAAAGAAGATTCTCTGCCTGTTCCGGGCGGCCGATGAAGTACCCAAGAACAAGGAGGGTAAGAAGGAGCAGCCGGTCTATCGGCATATCACGCGGTTGTTCTACAAACTTGATGGGGCCGGATTCATGCCCAAGGCTGAGGCGCAGATTTGGTTGTTCGACGTCGAGTCGGGGGAAGGCACGCAGTTGACCAAAGACAATCGCGCGAAGGAGTGCCCCAGTTTCTCGCCCGATGGCCGTTACGTTGTCTATACCGCTAATCTCGGTCGCAATCCCGACATCGAGATGGACAGCGTCGATCTGCTGGTGATCCCTGCCAAGGGTGGCAAGGCGCGCAAGATCGCCACTCCCAAGGGGCCGAGCCATCTGCCGCGATTCTCGCCTGACGGTAAGACTATCGCCTACATCGGTCATGATAATCCGGAAGACTCCTGGGGCGTGACCAACATTCATGTCTGGAAGGTGCCCTTCCGGGGCGGCAAAGCGGTCGATCTTACTGCCAAGTTGGATCGCATGACAATTGACTTGACGATTTCCGATACCTCTGAGGGTTTCGGCGGCACGGCGCCCATCTGGTCGGCGGATGGTCGCTGGATTTATTTCCAGATCAGTGATGCGGGCGCGACCCAGCTTTGCCGGGTGTCGGCTTCGGGTCGCAAATTCGAGACGGTGATCGGCGGCAAGCAGCATGTGGTTGGCGTTTCGCTTGCCGGGAAGAAGAGCAAGGTGGCACTGGTTGTCACGAATCCGACAATGCCGGCGGAGATTCATGTCGCCGGTGTCGGACCAAACAGCAAACCGAAACGGCTGACTTTCCTCAACCAGGAGTTGGAGAAAGAGGTCGCGCTGGCCAAGCCGGAAGAGGTGATTTTCAAGGCGCACGATGGCTACCCGGTGCATGGTTGGATTTTGAAGCCTTTCGGTTTCAAACCGCGCCGCAAGTATCCCTCGATTCTGGAGGTGCATGGCGGGCCACGGGTGCAGTATGGATTTTCCTTTTTCCATGAGATGCAGTGGCTGGCGGCTCAGGGTTATGTGGTCTATTATGGCAACCCGCGTGGCGGTCAGGGTTATGGCGAAGAGCACGCCGACACCATCACCGCCGACTGGGGCAGTGTCGACTATGATGACTGCATGGCGTTCACGGACTTTATGGAGAAGAAATCCTATATCGACAAGAAACGCATGGGAGTCACCGGCGGCAGTTATGGCGGCTTCATGACCAACTGGGTAGTCGGCCACACGCAGCGTTTCGCGGCCGCGGTAACCCAGCGCTCGGTGGTCAATTGCGAATCGATGTTCGGTTCCTCCGATATCGGGTTCCACATGCCGCGCGAGATCGCGCGCGACAAATGGGCGACGCCGATTACTCATCTGGATCACTACCGCAAGCAGTCGCCGCTGGTGTATGCCAAAAAGATCAAGACGCCGCTGTTAATTATCCATTCGGAGCAAGATTTACGCTGCCCGATTGAACAAGGCGAGCAGTTGTTTGTAACTCTTAAGATGATGAAGCGCACGGTAGAGATGGTCCGTTTCCCGGAGGAGCCGCACGGGCTTTCCCGCTGCGGCCGGCCCGATCGCCGGGTGGCGCGGCTGGAGTGGATCCTCAAGTGGTTCGACCGTTATCTGAGAGGCAAGAAGTAGTGGCAACTGGCGGAGCGGCAGGAGCAGGCGCGGCCGCTGCCGCAGCAGCGGCGGCCGCAGCCTGGCGTCGCAGGAAAATCGTTTTGGAGGTACTGGATATTATGGAAGCGGTGAAATGTCCCAGTTGTGGTCAGGGTACGTTGTTGCCTTTGTTTGGCTCCAATTCGACCAACTGGGTTTGCAGTCAGCCGACCTGTAATTATGTGATCCATCAGCATGGGTCGCGCAACTCGCGGGTCTGGAAAGGTGAAGCCACCCGCGAAAACACCGAGCGCAGCGGCGCCTGGCTGGAGACGGAGTA
>JBDRQZ010000064.1:0-8045 GCA_043826025.1 bacterium
GATTTGAATCGGTTGGCGATGGTAGACAAGAATATCCTGCGCCTAGCGATCTGCGAACTGCTCTACTTCCCTGATATTCCCGCGCGAATCGTGATAAACGAAGGGGTAGAGCTGGCGAAGCGCTTTTCGACGGCGGAATCATCGAAATTCGTCAACGGCTTGCTGGACGCGATCTACCACGAAAGCCAGACCCAGCAAAACTAAGGGGATCAGACCGTTGCCCGATTTTTGGTTGCGCGCGCCGAACTGTCCGCTATATTCCCAAACTATTCCAGGAATCGCAACCGCGCTTGGGTAGTATACATCTAGATGGGCGGAAGAGCTGGAAGGAGATATAGTGACAACTGGTTCCGGATCGTTGGAAAAGCGAGAAGTCGATTGGACTAACTTCGGGGTCGGCATCTTTGTCATGCTGGCATCGATGGTTGTCTACTTTCTTACCGTACAAAGAACTCTGTCCTTTTGGGATTGCGGCGAATTCGTCGCCTGCTCCTATATTCTCGGCGTGGCCCATCCACCCGGCTCACCTTTGTTCGTCCTAATCGGCCGGCTATTCTCGCTGGTGCCGATGGCGGCCGACATCGGTTTCCGCATCAATTTGCTCTCGGTGGTTTCCAGCGCGGTGGCTGCAATGTTCGGCTACTTTGTTGTCGTCCGACTGATCCGCGACTGGTTCATCAAGTCGGAGAACCTGCTGCCCCGACTGGGTATCTACGCCAGCGGCGTGATCGGCGCGCTGCTGATGGCTTACTCCAAGACAAATTGGGCGAGCGCGACCGAGGCGGAGGTTTACGGTCTCTCGATGCTGGCCACCACCTTACTGCTCTGGTTGGCGCTGGTCTGGGCCGAACGCCGTAGCGAGAAAGGTGGCCCGAAATACTTGATTGCCATCGCCTACCTTGGCGCGCTCTCAATCGGTATTCATCTAAGCCCCTATATGGTAATGCCGTTTATTCTGCTTTATGTCCTGCTGGTCGACCGCGATTTGCGCCGCAACTGGATGTTCTGGATCACCTGTCTGGTGCTGATGGTGCCACTGACGACTATCGCAAGTTTTATGTATCTCGCGGCGGCCTGGGCGGTGATCTCCGGTCTGATTCTGCTGGCACGCGGCTTCAGACGTCAGGCGGCGTTGCCTTTCCTGATGATTCTCGCCGGATTCCTCGGTTTCAGCGTCCATGCCTATGTGCCGATCCGTGCCGAACTCAAACCAGCGATTAACGAGAATGCGCCCAGCTACAAGAGTTGGGATCGTTTTGAGGACTTCCTCGATCGCAAGCAGTACGGTCAGCAATCCATGATGGCGCGGATGTTTACCCGTCGCGGCGACTGGTCGAATCAATTTGGTACTCATCCGCGGATGGGTTTCCTCGGCTTCTTCTGGGATCAATACGGGATCACAGGCAAAGCTTTTCTGTTCACGCTCTTTCCGTTGGGCCTGTTCGGTCTCGGTGAGCTGACATTTCGGCGCTGGAAGCGAGGTGTCCCCTGGGCTTTGCTGGTCCTGGCCGCCACGGTGGGGTTAGTGCTCTACATGAACTTCGCCGATGGCACGATGCAGGGTAAACTGGGGGCGGATGATGCCCATCTCGAAGTACGTGATCGAGACTATTTCTGGCAGGGGGGGTTCGTCCTGTTCGGATTGTCGATAGGCCTCGGCTTCGCCGCGCTCTGGGCGCTGCTACAGCAATCGCTGCGAAACAGCGGCAAATCGGAGGCCTTGCTGGCCTTGCTCTTGCCGGGGCTGGCGCTACCTGCAATCGCCGTCGGGGTCAACTATGCCGAACTTGATCGCTCAAAGAACTTCATTCCCTACGACTATGCCTATAATATCCTGATGTCGGCCGAACCGAACGCAGTGATGTTCACCAATGGTGACAACGACACCTTCCCGGTCTGGTGCCTGCAGGAAGTCTACGGGATCCGCAAGGATGTCAGGATTGCTAATCTCTCGCTGATCAATACCGACTGGTATGGCAAGCAACTGAAAAATGAGATGGGGGTGCCGATCAGTCTCTCCGATGCTCAAATCGAGGCTCTGCGTCCAGGACGCTATTCTGACGGCAAATACGCGCGCATCCAGGACCTGATGATCGACAACATCATTCAGAACGCCTATGACACCAGCGGCGACAGTCTGCTGGTGCCGGTGAATTTCTCGGTAACCTGTTCCGAGGAAAACCGCGTCTATCGCGGCCGCAGCCTGGAGGACCATCTCTCAATGAGCGGCATGGCATATCGGTTGGTGACCAAGACCGGCACCGACATGATCGATGTCGATCGCACTGCTGACCTCTATCTGAATGTTTTCAAGTATCGGGGCGTCAACAACCCCGAGATCTACAAAGGCGAGAACACCGCCCGGCTCACCAACAACTATGGCGCCGGCTTTCTTTACTCTGCTGAGTTGATCCGCAAAGAGGGCCGCAAAGACCTCGCGCTGGCGCTGGCGCAAAAGGCGGTGGAGGTGCTGCCGCTTCAGTGGCAGAACTGGACTTATCTGTCGCAGATGTACGCCGATGTCGATTCGCTGGATCGTGCCGCCGAGGTTCTGCGCGAGGCGCCCGATAGTCTCGATCTGACTCAGCCCTGGACTTCGCTGGCCCATCGTCACTGGACCGCCGGCAATCAGGCGGAGGCGATTCGGATCCTCAACGATCTGCTGGCAAAGAATGCCGACAACCGCAGTGCTTATCAACAACTGCTCAGCTATTTCTATCGCGCCGACCAGTTTGATAGTCTCGAGGCGCTGCTGGTACGCTGGCTGGCGACTCACCCGGACGATACAGACGCTGAGCAGGCGCTCGAGGAAGTGAAAGTCCTCGCCGGCGAGGATACGACCGGCGGTGTGCATGTCAGGCAGGTAGACACGGTTCGCAGCGACACCAATCGTTAACCGGCTTAGGACGGGATTAGTTTGCGCATTCTCGCGGTAAACTGGCAGGACTTGACAAACCCGCATGCCGGTGGAGCCGAAGTCCATCTGGAGGAAATCCTCCGCTGGGTGGCAACTCGCGGGCACGACGTCACGTTGGCCTGCTCCGGCTATCCCGATTGTAAAGAGCGTGAACTGATCGACGGCATCGAAGTTCGCCGACGCGGCTCTCGCAACAGCTTCAACTTCACCGCCCGCTCCCTGGTGCGCGATCTGCTCAAAGAGAAACAATTCGATCTGATTGTGGAAGACATCAATAAGCTGCCCTTTTTCCTGCCACTTTGGTACAAGCTGCCGCATCTGGTGGTCATTCCGCATCTATTCGGCAGCGCCATCTACCGCGAGACCAACCCCCTGGTTGCGACTTATGTCTATCTGTCGGAAAAACCGATCCCCCGCGTATATCGCAGGTCGCGCTTTCTGGCAATCAGCGATTCCACCAAAACGGACCTCGTCAGGCGTGGCATCCAAAGCGAGCGCATCTCGGTCGCCGAATGCGGCGTCGACCATGAGTTCTATCGCCCCGAGTCGGGCCTGGCAAAATTCGCGCAGCCAACGATTGTCTATCTGGGACGCGTAAAAAGATACAAATCGGTTCAGCATCTGCTGGAAGCTTTGCCACTGATTCGCGAGCAGATTCCCGGTGCCCGGGTGGTGATTGTCGGTACCGGTGATTATCTCGATCACCTGCGGGCACTGGTTCGCAGCCGGGATCTGGAAGATGCCGTGGAATTCAGCGGCTATGTCAGTGACGAAACAAAAAGAGATTACTTGCGCAAAGCGCATGTGGTTGTTTATCCCTCACCCAAGGAGGGTTGGGGTATTACGAATATCGAGGCAAATGCCTGTGGCACTCCGACTGTGGCGGCTGATGTGCCCGGTCTACGCGATTCAGTGAGTGTCGGCGTCTCCGGTCTGCTTTACGAGTATGGCAATATTCGGGGGCTCGCCGACGCGGTACTGAAGATCTTGAGTGATCGACAACTCGCCGAGACACTGGCGAGTGGCGCGCTTAAGTGGGCGGCCCGGTTTACCTGGGACCGTTGTGCTGCAGGCTCATTCGCCGCGATGGAGCAAACAGTGAATGAGAGGCTGGAGAAGTGAACAAGAAATTGATTGCGTTGTTCGGCATCGCTGTCAGCGCTCTCTTTCTCTATCTCTTCCTCAAGGATGTCAACTGGAAGGAACTGGGGGCTGCGCTCAAGAGTGCCAATTATCTCTGGCTCGTCCCTAATATCCTGCTGATCTTCGCCACGATGGCGCTGCGCGCCTGGCGCTGGGGCTATATGGTCAACCCGGTGAAGAAGTGCTCCTTCCATGGCCTCTATGCTGCCAGTATGATTGGCTTCATGGCCTCCAATATTCTGCCGGCGCGTCTGGGCGAGTTCGTCCGACCGATCTCGCTGGGCCGGATCGAGAATGTCTCGCGTTCGGCGGCGCTGGCCACCACCGTCGTGGAGCGGGTTTTCGATCTGCTTACGCTGTTGGCTTTGTTCACGATCATCATCTTCTATAAGAACCTGCCGCACACACCGGTGCTCGCTCAGATCGAGAACGCGGGTTGGGTCTTCCTGATCGTGACAGTTGTCTCGGTAGTGGTCATGATCCTGCTCAAGGTCAAGACCGACCTGACGCTGCGAGCCCTGAACAAGGTACTCAACCTATTTCCGATGAAGATTCAGAAACGGGGCAGCGATATCCTGGTCAAGTTTGCCTCCGGCCTCGATGTGCTCTCAGACTTCAGGGCGATCCTGATCATCTCTGCGCAGTCGGCGGCACTTTGGATATTGATGGCCGTCAATAACTACTTCATCTTTCTGGCTTTCAATCTCGATGTGCCGCTGGACGCTTCTTTCCTGGTGCTGGCAGTGGTTTCGGTCGGCATCATGCTGCCGTCGGGGCCGGGGTTTATCGGGCTTTATCAGTATTTGACGGTAATCAGTCTGAATCTTTATGCGGTGGAAAAATCTTCAGCGGATGCCGTGGGGATCATCATGTGGGCTACGCAGTACTTTACGATCACCTCCGCCGGACTCTACCACCTCAAAAGGGAACACCTCTCCCTCAAACAGGATGAGGAAGAGACCGAGGAAACCTGATGGTGCTGTTCTAGTCCTGGGTGAACTGCGCCAGAATCTGCGCCGCCGTCACGATGTAGGCGAAGCCATAGGCGAGATTCTGAATCGTGCCGCGCGCCATCTCTTCCGAAATCGTCGTCGTCCCGTCGAGGCAGAAATAGACCGCATAGTCCCGCATGAAGGCTTCACGCGCCGTAGTCTCACAGCAAAGGTTGGTCATCACGCCGGTAATCACCAGTTCTGAAACCGCATGCTCCTTGAGCATCTGCTCCAGGTTGGTTCCCAGAAACGCGCTGTAGCGATTCTTGCTGATCATGATGTCGGTTGCCTGCGGCGTCAGCTTCTCGATAATCTCGCTGTTCCACGAGCCGGCAAAGATGTGAGAGCCGCTCCACCAGGTGTCCATCATGCCCAGATCGGAGTTGTCGGCGGCGTGCTGATGCCGGGTGTAGATCACCGGGCGCTGCTGTTCGCGAAACAGGTTGCAGAGACGAACGATGCGCTTGACGAGGTGCCGGCTCTCATTCAGGTAGATTTCACCATCCGGGTGCGCGAACTGATTCTGCATGTCGATGACCAAAAGCGCGGCTTTGCTCATGTCCAACGGCGGCGCTTTGCGGATCAGGCGGGCCAAGTCTGCCTGCGTGCGTTCGATGAATCGATCGAATTGTTCTTCGGTTCTTGCCATACGGAAAAGCTAGAAGAGAAACTTCTAAAGTGCAAGACTAAAACGGAGGAGGAATATTGAGGCGACGAACCAAGCGGTGCTTAGGGGAGGGTCCCAAAGATGTAATTAAACAGGTAGATCGCATCCCCGAGATTGACATCCCCATCCTGGTCGATGTCGCCGCTGAGATAATCCTGGGGCGGTGGACCACCATAGAAGATGTAGGCGAGTAAGTAGGTGACATCGCTGATATTGACTCTGCCATCGCCATTGACATCGCCGAACAACCCCAACTCCGAACTCATCAGCACACTGCCGCTTTGGTAGTTGATGCCGCGAATTGGCACGACCCCGTCGGGAGCGATGCAGCCGGTGATCGTGCCGCCCTTGTGCGGGTCGGCGCCGGTGATATCCTGGCCGAGATAGTCGTAGATGAACTTGCCGTGCCAGACGGTGTCGGCAGCCTCAGAGGCAAGGGAATTGTTGCTGCAGTCATTCCAGTAAAAATCGATCGGATAGAGATTCCCGGCGTAGATTTCACCGACCGGCATCTTCAGGCGCAGCCTGGCAAGTTCGCCATAGTCGGAGAAACAGGATGGGTGGCTGCCGCCATTTTCGATGTCGGCCACCGCCTCGATCAGAAAGAGTTGCTCGTCACAACCGGGGCAGGGAATCGGAGTCACACTAAATTCTTCCCAGCCGCAGGTACTCAGTACTTCGCCGGGGAAGGCGTCGATGAACTGAATGTCGGCGGCATCGAAGCTTACCAGGAAGCTGAAACTGCCGAAGCTCTCCGAGCCGGAAAGGTAATTAATCGAAATATCAACGGTTTGGCCGAGGTTGACATTTTCGAGCTGATCGATATTGACTTCGAAGACCTCCATGACGTCAGCCGAGGCCGTCATCGCGAGGCCGACCAGCAATATGAAAGCGCAAACCAGTGCCTTTTTCATATCCTCATGAACTCCAGCTAGAAGCAGGTAAGACCAGCAAGTATTTCTCTACGCCAATATAGCTCAAAAGGCCCATTTGTAAAGGACTTTTGCGCCCTTGTGCAAAGGTTGGACGGCCGAAAACGCTTATACTGCCACTTTTGATAGCTTTGGTTAAGGCAAAGACGGGTAAGCAGTTACAAACGAAGGGCCGCGAAAGTGAATTGCTGGGGCAAATACGCTTGTCCTACGGCTGAAAAGGAGCATATCTTTTTGAATAGCGATGGCGATCAGCGGTAAGAGAGACAGCTATACCGCGCTGGATGATGAGCATCTGGCGGCGATGATGCAGCAAGGTGATATGAGAGCTTTTGAGACATTAGTGGAACGCCATCGCCAGCGGGCTTACTACCTGGCCCTGGGGTTGGTCGGCGACCGCGATGATGCCGCCGATCTCAGCCAGGAAGCCTTCGTGCGGGTCTACCGAGCGGCCCGGCGTTTTGACACAACCAAAGATTTTTTCACCTGGGTCTATGTTATCATCGCCAACCTGGCGCGCAACTGGCACAAAAAACGACAAGTTCGCTCGACTTTTTCCCGTGCCGAGCAGGCAGACCAGGAAAGTATCCGCTCCCGGCAGGAGCGAGATAACCCCGAAATCTTACTGCAAACCGATGAAACCAAAGCGCAGGTCTGGCGGGCAATCGAAGCGCTGCCCTTTAAATTCCGCGAGATCATCATCCTGAGACATATTGAAGAACTACCCTATGAGGAAATCGCTTCGCTGCTCGAAATCCCACTCGGCTCGGTGATGAGTCGGCTCTACTATGCCCGCCGCAAGCTCAGGCAGATTCTGGAGGGCGAGGATGTCTGAGGAACGGCTGCAGGAACTGATGATGAAGGTGATCGACGGCGTCGCCACCGAGGCTGAGCAGCAGGAGTTCGAGCAACTCCTTGGTGACGCCAACCCGGAGATGCGAGACGAGTATACCGCGATGCGGCGCATCAAAGAAGTTACCGACGAGATGCAATACAAGGAGATGCCGGACAGTTTCTGGGAGGGTTACTGGTCGGCCGTGCATAACCGCCTGGAACGGGGCATCGGCTGGACGCTGCTGGTGATCGGCGCGGCGCGGGTTGGTGGCTTCGCGATCTTCGAGTTCTTCCGCTGCTTCTTTCTGGATGGCAGCATCTCAATCATCTTGCGCCTCGGCGCGCTGATCGCGATTTTGGGCTCACTGGTGTTATTGATATCGGTGTTTCGTGAAATGCTTTTTGCCAGAACGCGAGAACGCTACAAGGAGATTGAAAGATGATCCTGGCGACTTCGGATGAGATCCCCGGAAAACGTATCGTCAAAGTTCTCGGTCTGGTGCGGGGCAACACCATTCGGGCGCGGCATCTCGGCCGCGACATCCTCGCAGTCATGCGCG
>JBDRQZ010000065.1:0-2870 GCA_043826025.1 bacterium
TGTTAGCCCCGTCTGACCCTCATCCGGGTCGGACTAGTCAATTTGAGAATAATGTTCAGCGAAGAGGTGTTTTCAAGATGAAACTACGATTTGCACTGCTGGTCGCTGTCTGCGTCGCCGCCGGATGGCTTCTGCCGCAGCCAGCCAATGCTCAGGTCGAATCGCTCATCGACACTTTTAAGGTCCTTAATGCGGTCGCAGGGCCTGGCGATACGGTGGCTATGGAGCTGTTCGTGGTTAACGACAGCGTCGAACTGGCCGCTATTTCGGCTTACATTAAGATCGACAACTCGCTTCTGGAATGGGTCGGTGAGTGGGACTCAGTCTCGAGCCCACCGAACTTCTACGTCAAGTATGACACGCTGCCGCGCGCGCAGATTTCGGGGCTGTTCCAGCCCTATGCCCCGCTGGTGATGTTGACAAACTACACTTCCGCGGGAGTGGAGTTCGGAGCGCTGCTGGGAGCGGGCGCCAATGCCTCGATACCGCAAGGCCGTGGTTCAGTGATCCGCTTCTACCTGAAGGTTAAGGATGGTGTGCCGATCGGCACCCAGACACTGGTGCGACCTTTCAACCCCTTTGATGAACCGGGGCACACGGATCCTCGTCAGTCGCAGTATGCCGATATCAGCGGTCTGGTGACGGTTTTCCCGACCATGGTTTCCGGTACGCTGGAGGTCGACACGGTCGAGGCGCCGCCGCCCGACAATGAGGCGCCAGTAATCAACGCGCTGGCGCAAACGAGTTACAACGTGACGCCACCGGCATCGGTCGGGTTCCAGGTCTCGGCCACCGATCCTGACTATCCCGCGCAGACAATCACCTTGTCGGCGAGTGGACTGCCCTCTGGCGCGACTTTTGGAACGGGCGGCTCGGTCAGCGGCGTCGGCTCGGTCAGCGGGAATTTCAGTTGGTCACCCAGCGATGCTCAAGTCGGCAACTATGTCATCACTTTCCAATGTCAGGACAGTGAAGGTGCTTTTGCGGCTTCTCGCTCTGTTTCGATCACGGTGGAGGGCTTTATTACACCGGACAATGACCTGCTTTTCTCGGCCTCAGCCCCGGCGTTTGGAACGCCCTCAGGCGGTATCCCGGGTCTGAACGAGGTAATGCTGCCGGTGAATCTGCTGCAGATAGCAGATCATAGCATCTACGGCATCCAGTTCGATTTCCTGTATCCCTCCTCGGTGTTTCAAATCGACTCAATTGTGGCCACCGAGAGGTTGCTTGACTTTTCGATTTACGATGACCTCGGCGCCACTGCCGGTCGCATCCGGATTGTCGCTTTCGGGCTCGATAATCAGACGGTGCAATCCGGTCTCAGCTCGGCGATTATGGAATTCTGGGGCACTGTCAAGACCAGCGCCGCTGTCGGGGAATACCCGATAACTTTCGACAATGCCTGGGAGTCGATTAATCCCAATCCGACATTCCCATCAATCGAGCTGGATTTCGATTCGAGCGGCGTCCTGATAGTCGATCAGCATGGCGATGTCAACGGTGATGGTCGCGTCGATGTCGGCGACGTGGTCGCGATAGTCGGCTACATCATTGGCACTAACGCGTTCTCCCACAGGCAGTTCTACGCGGCGGACGTGAACGCGACGCTGACCGTGGATGTCAACGATTTGGTTGCAGTAATCAACGCGATCTACAGTGGCGCCTCGCCGACCTCCGAGCCCTGGGGTGGCGAGGAAGCCGAATTGGCGCTGTTGAACGGCTACGGCGGGGCTCAGTTGGAAGCTTCGCTGCCGACCGATGTCGCCGCGATTCAGTTGGAGATCGCCTACGATCCGGCGCGGGTTAAAGTGCTCGATCCGGAGTTGAATTCTCGCTCCGCAAGTATGCGAATGGAGTATCGGGATGACGGTTCCGGCAAGTTGCGGGTGTTGCTCTATCCCGATGCGGCCGATGCATATATCAAGGCTGGGACAGGTACTATTCTGGATCTGCCGCTCGTCGCGGAGGATGGTTCGACTCTCGACGAAAACGATATCCGCATCGTCGAGGCAGTCGCCTCTGATCCGGCGGCAAACAATGTCCCGGTCAAGGGTTTCGGTCGGATTGCTTTGCCGGAGCAGTTCAGCCTCTCGCAGAATTATCCGAATCCGTTTAACCCGCAGACGCAAATCGAGTTTGCAATCAGCCAGAGCGCCGCGAACAAGCCGGTGACGCTGGATGTGTTCAATATTCTCGGTGAGCGTGTGACCACGCTGCTCAATGAGCCGCTGGCTGCAGGCTTGCATACCGTGACCTGGTATGGTCGCGATGATAATGGTCAGGAAGTGGCTTCAGGCGTGTATTTCTACCGCCTGCGGGTCGGCGATGTGACAGACACGAAGAAAATGGTGTTGATGAAATAGGAAGTTAGTCCTCTAACATGAACATTGCTGCGAGGCGTCACTCCGGACGGCTTGACAGAGTGCAACGGATCTCAGGGTCGGTTGCTTCCGTCAGGCCGTCGACCCGTGCATCCGCGATCGGCGAATGCGCGAGTGGTGGAGTGCGCCCTCAGTTTATTGGCGGCGTCGCGGTTTACTTGGACGGCAGTGACCTCCGCGGTGAACGCACAGGGGTAAGGTAGATGCGAAAGGCTTTGTTTGGTTTTGGTAGCTTGGTGTCAGTCTTGACAATTCGCCGGGGAGATCGATTGTCGGCGCGACGCTCCGGGGCAACTGTATTGCGGCTCTTGTCGGTGCTGTTGCTGATCTTGCCACTGGCAGCCGAGGCAGCGACGCCGCTGTCCTCATTCTCGAACACGCAGCAGAGCACCAGTGCGACCACTTTGCAGAACAGCGATGTGGTCATTTCAGGTGGGAGCCTGGAGAACGGCAAAGACTTTCTGATTCTCTATTCTGCCTCCTATGGCG